>SLGC01000308.1 GCA_007123885.1 Bacteroidales bacterium
CGCGGAACCTGAATTCTCCCTCATGGTTATCCGCCCTTACCACCAGGTTGTTAAGCCGTGCCTGCATGTTGGTGTTGTTCTGGTTTGAATCGCGTATATTGAAATTGTTGCCTGCCCCGGCACCTTTTACAGTACCTTCTTCATGTCCTGCCAGTACCAGTGTGCCGGTAAAGTTGTACGACCCGCTTCCTCCCGCTATATTGACGCTGTTTCCTGCATAGATGGTGATGCCACTGTCTTCAAAAAGTGATCCTTCGGCCATTGACAGCCTTAGCTGGTTGTCAGATGAAAGGGTTGTCCCCCCGTTTTCGCCCGGGAAGCTGACCGTTCCTGCAGATTTGTCAAAGGTTATGTTGTAACCCCTTACAATATTGCCGTTGCCTGAAACCAACTGATCGTTGCTTCCGCTGAAATAAAGGTCATATTCATGGCTGTCCCTTGAGTCGGGCATCTGTACATTCCCCGTCAGGGTAAGGTCTTTTCTTATCAGGACCGTACCGTTTTCGTTAAAGACCGGATCGATATCATCCAGCACCAGGTTGTAGTAGGATGCGTATGGAACTGTTGTTGCCAGTCCCCCGAAACTCACCGTCGTCCCGTCTCCCAGGTTGCCCGGACGGGGCACCCCCTGGGCTAAAAGCTCAAGTGTCGAGTTTTCCATGATATCGATCACTGCATCAAAATCTGCGTTTACCGTCAGGGTGAGGGCCGCAGTCCCGTCCCCCAGCACCACCCTTGATTCTGTCCCTGTAACTGCCCAGGGGGAGTTAAGAACGTGGGACTGGCCGTTAACAATATGGAATTTTGCGCCGTGAATTTCAAATGATCCAGGGGAATCGCCGCTGCCGTCGGTCTCTGTTCCCCAGGCCGTCAACTGGGAAAGGTTTTCGCCGGCCCTGTTGTAGAATGCAATCTCGTCAAGTGGAACGCCGTGCAGGCTGAAATTATTGAAAGTAACCCTGTTGTCATCGGATGCAGTCATATCCTGGGCTTCAAAACGTATGCGGATCCTGAGGTAGGGATTGTTGGAAGCCTCTTCTGCCTCTGAAAGATCCACCTCGAAGAGCTGGTATGTTTCTGCAAGTCCCATCACCCCGTTTCCCAGTCCCTGATCTGTCCACTGCGGCTCCCCCTGGTTTACCGCATAGTCGATCAGCAGGTTCCTTGCCGCACCTTCATCCATTGCCGCGAAGCGAAATACAATGTTTTCATACCCTGTAGTCGGCGCCCGGAAGATAATGGTGTTCTGGTTACCGTTTGCGGCCAGGGGTTGCTTTACCTGTATGCCCCGCATGTCCGATTCCCCGAAAGGGATATTGTTGTTGGCCTCAGGGTAATAGTTTATCCCGGTTGGGGCATTCCTTCTCTCGAGGGAAGCCAGTCGCCAGTTTTCATGTTCGCTGTCGAAAGGGTACCCTTCCAGCGCCGACTGGTAGGTAAGCATGGCATTTTCCACTACGCTACGGGCCGGGGGTATCTCTTCAAGGGGAGTATTGTTTGGCAGGTCGGTGCCAAAGAACCACCAGGTTATAAGACCGGGGAGGCCGGTATAATCAAAATGTGCCTCAAGGGTTATGTCACCCTGCGGGGTGATGCTTAGAACCCTCTCATGCCGGTTTTCCTGGCTGATACCTGTGCCGCTCCAGTGGCTGAAGGAGTACCCTTCGCGGGAAACTGCCTCGATTTGAAGCGGAATTCCCTGGAAATATATTCCCGTCCACGGAAAAGGATCTGCCTCAACACCCGGGGTCGAGGGATCGATATCGACCGAATTGATCCGGATTGCGCCATGCTCAGTAGATCCGGCCGATACGGTAACCTCTACCTGGCTTTCAATGCCGAAGTGATCCATCACATGCTGGCGCAGATAGGCGGGACGGGCAGTAGCAAAAGATTTTAGCCGGGGTATATGTCTGGAATACCAGACATCTACTTCAGGATAGCGCCACCGGCTGATGTGTTCTGCGATCTGGGGCTCTATACGGGTGCTAAAACTGTCAATTGCTGCATGTACCCTGGGTATTATAAAGGCTGTATTAAGGTGGTCGGCAATCCTGTTAATGAATGAATATCTGAAGTTTTCATTATCCAGTAGATTGCGGATAAGAAGGTTTCCCCATTCTCTACCCGGTTCCTTTTGTTCTGTCACGAATTCGATCATGTTAATATCAAGTTCTACCCAACCATAAGCGAAAGCGCGGTCCACATCATAAATAAGCCAGCGCCATCTTCCGTCATGCCCTTTAAGTGCATATGGATTGTAATCAACCCTTAGTCGCCAGTAATCAACGTTATTGGTGAGCCAGTCCCTGTTCCCGAAATATATCTGTGCAGAATAATAATCAAGAAAATTGTTGATATCCATCATTTGCTCGACCTGGCTGAAAACTGCATCATCACTCAGGTCATTCGATTCGACAAATTCGTTCATCTGATTATAATGGATATCATCACCCTCCTTCACTTCGGCGTTATTTGAAAGATAGTCGATGTTGTCAGGATCAATGCCATAGACACGCTCAAGGTAATGCCTGTCATACCTTTCTCTAAGGTTTTTAATTCCCCAGAATTCACCATTGATAAATACAACCGTAGGCCGGTAAGCCTGGGTATCCATATCAAGATGGCTTACCAGATGCTGTGCCATTGCATCCCGCAACATGGTTTCAGCCCAGTCGTTCCCTGATTGCCTCAGCAGTAGCCTGTTATAACTTTCATAGGGCAGGTCGGGAAATATTCTGTAGTTGAAGCGGCTTTCACCATAATCACTCCTTGCGTACAGCCTCAGCGATTTTATCGGGTCCCTTCTCGTCCAGCCACCATGAATCCTTGCCCCTATATCCTGCTGGAAATCAAAATCACTTCCGAAAAATTCCATTGAAACCTCACGTTCCCATTCTCTTCCCCGCTGAAAATAATTCCCTGTTGAAGGATTTCCCTCCACATAGTTATCGCCGGGAACATATATTCCTGTTTCATCTGAGAAGAAATTGTCAAATTCGGTTATCAATGAAACCACATCCAGCGAATATCGATCTTCTCCTTCCGGAAAAACAAGATAACTTGCCGATCTGACCGGGCTGCTTGCTCCTTGTTTAATTGCTACAGCCCTTATGATCGTTATTTTTGCGACTTTAGCATCAGGTTCCTTCCATTCACGATAGCCTGTTATAAAATTTGTGGGTATTAATGAAAGCTGGTTTTCCTCATCCGATCTGTCAGCCAGCTGAAGTGCAGAGGTATATTGCGTGGAACCTTCATCCGGCAAAGAACCATTAAGGGTATAGTAAATAATAGCTTCAGGATCCGGATGAGAAAGCGAAAGGGATATTGATCCGGAATAGAAACCCGGTTTCCTTGAAAAATTGACCCTCCCCAAAATTCCCTCGTGTCTATTTGTAATATTTGCACTGCCGGGAGTTGGTTCGGTAAAAAAGTACCAATCTCCGGTTCCGTCAGGCGACCTTCCATAAGAATATCCCCTTGGGATCTCGACTGGCTCTATCTCATCAACCCTTACAGATTGAGCATTGGTCAGCAAGACCTCCTCGCCCTCCGAGGATATACTGAAGCTGGTATGTAATTCATTTGTGACTAACAACCTGTTATGAGGTATTGGTTCTTCAATTGCCCCTGAAGGAAGCTGCCAGCGTACCGCCAGATGATCGCTTCCCCCGTGTGCTTTCATCAAAGCCTTGATGTAATAACGCCTGCCTGCCTCAAGGGAGACCGGTGCAGATCTTTGCTGGCTGTATTTCGTCCATTCCCGCTGGTTCGTCCATCCGGGAACAGAGGCTATTTCCACAATATTTTCAGAGTCCTCATTTGTACTCAGATATAAAAGGCCACTGTCGTCGCCCGCAATCCAGAACAGGTAATTTCCCGTTTCGGGCGCTTCAATATATCCATGTAATCTTTGTCCGTAGTAGTCGTCTACATTGGCAGGCGCTTCCAATCCATCGGTAAGTATATGCTTTAGGGCGGGATTATCAGGATAATCCGGATGATCGGTAAGGTCATCTATGCTGTTGCCCGGTATCCCGGTATACACTTCCCTTAAAATGCCATTTCTAAATAATCCATCATGCCGCCTGTCCTTGCCTGAAGCCCACACCAGTAAAAATTCTCCCGGCGCTATACTCCTTGAAGGAAAGATCCATTTGAAAGGATCATCATAATCATCTGATAAACCGAAACCTTCCAGGTTGACGGATGTCGTACCATAATTATAAAGCTCTATCCAGTCTTCGAAATCCCCCTCTTGATCAGATATTGTATTCAGGTTGGAAGCCATAATCTCATTTATGGCGATATTCTGTGAATTAAGCGGCGTGATGACAAGAAAGAACAAAAATAGCGGGAGTGAACAATAGATTTTCAATAATCTCATTACAATTGTATTATATAAGATGCCTGCCAAAGTAACCTGCAGTCATCCAGGATATTAATAAGTTAATTTACTGATCATTACAAGATATTTTCTTGCTATAAGACCGGGAAGGCCGGTATAATCAAAATATGCCCCAGGGGTTATGTCACCCTGCGGGGTGACCCCTCACACCGGTTTTCCTGATTGATACCTGTACCGCTCCGGTGGCTTTCTATTAAAGATAGCTTATTTTCTCTTAA
>SLGC01000132.1 GCA_007123885.1 Bacteroidales bacterium
TACTTGTCGTCAAAGGCATAGTTCACCCGTCCGAAGAAAGAGCGCAGGCGCCATTCGGAGCGGCCTCCTCCTGTGCTTTGATTTCCAACGGCCCCGGCACTTATATCCCTGAGGTTATTGCTGAAGAATCCGTCCCTGTATACCTGTGTCCATTTGTAGTTGTTATAGATCTCCTCATATCCTGCCATACCCTGCACCCGGTGTGCACCTATCCTTTCATCATAGTTCAGGTAGGCTCTCTGGCTCCACTCACGTGTATGCCTTGCCCATTCATTCAGGTTGTTTACCGCAAACCATCCGCCAACCGTAACAGGTTCACCCGTAACATAATTCCTCATGCCGGCCAGTGTTTCCCTGAACATGAATTCATCTTCCCGTCTTACCCGGAGGGTTATATCGCCCTGCAGCCTTAACGCGGGAGCAATACTCCAGTTGAATCCCGCCTGGTTTACGGCATCGTCCCTGTTCCTTCTGCGCTCACCTGTTTCAGACATGGCTATCGGGTTCCATGATCCGCCGAACAGGTCGTATGTTCCGTCTGGATATTTACCAACCAGGTTCCTGTTTATATGAAGCATACCCTGTACTATCTGCTGGGCAACAAAGCCCGGCCCCCTTGCCTCCTCATTCCTGTACATAAGGTTAATATTAAATGTCAGGTTGTCGGAAGCATTCAGGTCGGTGTTGAGCCTTGCAGTTATCCTGTTGTGCCCGAAATTATTTATGAAGCCCTCCTGGTTGAGATAGTTGACTGATGCAAAGACCCTGCCGTAATCACCGCCGGTTGATAAAGTAAGCGTGTGGCGGTGCTGTGGGGCATTGCGGTTGAAAACCTGGTCTTCCCATACGGTGAAAGGATAGTCGAAGGGATTTGTACCTGCACCAACATTCTGTATATATGTATCGCTGTAAAGGGGCGAGGAGCCTGCATTAACCTGTGCCTCGTTTTCCATTTCCAGCCAGGTAACCGGGTCCGGTCCATCGGGATAACCAAGTACATTCTGCCAGCCCATGTTGGCATCGTATGTTACTATTGTACCCCTTTCTGCGCCCCTCTTGGTTGTGATCAGTATCACGCCGTTTGCCGCCCTTGACCCGTAAATAGCTGCCGAGGCTGCATCCTTAAGGATACTTATTGATTCAATGTCCCTCGGCTCGACTGATCCGAGCGGCTGGGCAACACCGTCGACCAGTACAAGGGGGTTGGCATTGTTAAGGGTACCATGGCCCCTTATGCGTACTCTTACATCGTCACGACCGGGTTCACCGGCAAAGTTCTGGATTGTCAATCCGGGAGATAATCCCTGCATGGCAACTGCGGTATTTGACACGTGTATCCGCTGTGCCACTTCCTCACCGCCTACTGCACTAACTGCACCGGTGAGGTCGGCCCTTCTCTGGGTACCGTAACCGACAACCACCACCTCTTCAAGTCCGATGGCATCCTCTTCCATTGTGACATTAATAGTAGTACGGTTGTCTATATTTATCTGCTGAGTCAGCATTCCCACAAAAGAAAAAGTAAGTGTATTGGCATCCGCGGGAACTGTCAGGGCGTAATTGCCGTCAACATCGGTGAGTGTTCCGGTTGTTGTTCCTGTAACAACGATGGTCACTCCCGGCAACGGCTCGCCGTCAGTACCGAGGACCCTTCCGGTGATCCTTCTTTCCTGCATTTCTCCGAAGAGATTGATCACAGAAACGAACAGGAGAAAAGTGATCAACTTCACCATCCTTGAGGTTTTTTTCGAACAACCCCGCAACAGGGTGGTCCTTTGTGAATTCAAGTTTTTTTCCATAACAAATTGAATGAATTAGGTAATTAAATATAGCATGAAATTTAGGTGTTACTTTCTGCTGGTAGTAACAGGATAGGATTGTATCCTGCATTTCCTGTTTTTACATCAAAGGTTTTTTCCATAGGCACTTTTTTTGGTGGTTTTTAATTTTTGTTAATCTTAAAACTTCATATCCTCTTGGCGCGGCCATGTTCTGGCGGGCCTTTGCCTGAAAGGCATGTATGATAAAGAAATTCGCATTTCAAAGTTAAAAACGGAGTTAAAACCACCAACCATGGGTGGTGGATAGTCCGTTAATTAAATTCCCATAAATGTAAAAGTAGAATTTTTAAAAACCAAGTTTTTTTTAAAAAATGTTAAAAAATCAAAAATTTTAACAGCTGCAATTTACTGCAAATAAGTCCCCTTAATAACTTTTTTTCAAAGGAGCAAACTTTAAATAAATAATTAATGCACACAGAGTGACTGTATACTCCAGTATTTAATAATAGAGAGTATCTATTTGCCTGATCCTGTAACAAGCAGGTGATAATAACCGGCAACCTCAACAAGATCATCGACACTCCGGAAGGAAATCTTTTTTTCCTTTATAAAATCGGCTATTTCATGTCGCCTGTAATCAAATGCAGCCAGTATGGCACGTTGCCTTAACCGCACCTCAACCGGCAATTTATTGTCAAATTTAAGGTAATACTGATCCGGCCTTTTTTCGAATCTGGCAGGCCTGGCATCACTATAACCTTTTGCTTCTTCCCTTTGGGCAAACACAACCTGTCTTCTGATCAGGACCAGGCAATTCCCATTGTTTAAAACTTCAAAATATCCCTGTTCAGGCCTGTTGTTTTCTGTAAAGGTAAAGTAAGTGAATGTCCTCCCTTCTATGGAAAAAAACAGAAAGTTCCTTGGATTTCCTATTATTCTTGGCTGCTGACCGGGGTCTGCAAATTCCATTTCATCAGTATAAATATTGTAACGCAGGGGAATGTCCCTGTACATCAGGCTGTCGGTTGTAACAATCGATCCTTTTACAAATTCATCATTAAGATAAGGTGTGCCGGCAATATTCTTGTTTTCAGTTATTGACCTTTCGGTTCTCAGGTGGTGCTCGATCCTGTTAAGATCGTCAGATATGACCCACTCCTGGCTGGAAAGTTCCAGGTGTATTATAATGAGTACAATACAGGTAATAAGGTGTTTCATTTGCAAGTATATTTTTGGATAATTTCCTTTATGAACACGATATATCCATATAAAAAACCCGGTGGAATATTTATGTATGGATAATGCAAGATAATTATATAAATGGGAATAAAGGGCATGAATTGCCAATAGTTTAAGGCGAAAGCCATATTGACCACTGTATACCCTCTGATGGCGGGTAATTCGATTCGATCTAAGAGCGAATTTTTACTGAATTTTTTTGAAAATTTTTTATTGGAGAACTTTTATATTTGTGCACCAATATGAAAAGAAAATGCTGAGACTAATTCCCGTTGAAAAAAAAGAGGATATTATACCGGAATACAGGGATACTCCCATACAAACTCTTTTTGAATATCATAATTTAAAACAGCCCTTCGGCAGTTACACAGATTCAAAGCTTCTTATCGGAATGTGCATGGATAAGAGAAAGCATCTGCATATTCCGGAGAATTTTGCTTTTATTATCCGGACCGGAGGAGCCAATCTTCGCTATAGTGAATTCAAGGTATCATATGCCATTGCCATGGGGGGAGTCCGTTGTATTGCCCTGATTGGCCATAATAACTGCGGAATGACCAATCTTATGTCCAAAAAAGACCAGTTTCTGGCCGGCCTTATTGATGCCACGGGCTGGGATAGTGAACAGGCAGAGGATCATTTCCGCCATTTTGCACCGATGTTCGAGATCGGGAATGAAAAGGATTTTGTTTTAAGTGAAGCAAAAAGATTGAGGCTCCGCTATCCCAGGATCATAGTGGCACCACTTTTCTATATACTGGAGGATAATCTTCTGTATTTTATTGAAGAAAAGTAAAACATGCGGCGAATCCCTGTAAAAACATCTGCAGGTTTTGGGTTTAGCGCGAAAAGTGTATTTTAGCGGCGCGGACAACTAAAAAATTCGCTAAAATCGGATTATCCACCACCGGAGGTGGCTTTAACCCCGATTTTTGCTTCGCACCGCGAATTTTTTTTTATCGCACATGCCTTTCGGGCAAAGCCCCGCCAGGACATGACCGCGCCTGGAAGACGCGGGTTTTGAGTTAAACTAAATTTTCTTGTTTATGTGGAAAAAATGGAAAAGCCTGCCGCTCTGGGGAAAAATTGTTGCAGGGATGGTTGGCGGACTTATCTGGGGACTGGTAGCAGTTATTTTCGGGTGGTCGGATTTCAATGATAACTGGATCAGGCCATTTGGCACGATATTTCTCAACATGCTGAGGATGATAGCCATTCCTCTTATTTTCGTTTCACTTGTTAAAGGCATGTCTAGCCTTACTGATATCGGCAAGCTTTCCCGCATAGGTCTGAAGACCCTTGGTTTTTTCATGGCATCGACAATTATCGCAATTACCATTGGATTGCTTATTGTAAATATTATCAGGCCCGGATACGCTTTTCCTGAAGCTAAAAGAACAGAGATGCAGGAACAGTATGCACGGTCTGTCGGTGAACCGGAATCGATCGTTGACCAGATTGAAACCCGGAGCCCCCTGGGCATAATAGTGGATATCATACCCGAAAACGTGATAAATGCTGCCGGCGATAACAGGAACATACTTCAGGTAATATTTTTCGCCATTCTCTTCGGGATTGCCATAACTCTCGTCCCGCATGAAAAAGTCAATACAGTCAGGGAACTGTTTAGCGGCCTTAATGTCATAATCCTGAAAATAGTGGATCTTGTGATGAAATTTGCACCAGTTGGTGTATTTGCATTACTGGGCTCCCTGGTTGTTGATTTTACGGGAGATGACGTTGCCGAATCGCTCGATCTTTTCGCCTCACTCGGTCTTTATGTAATGACTACAATCCTCGGATTCCTGGTAATGATCTTCCTGGTGTATCCAACGGTTCTCAGGATGATAACGCCTGTCAGATACCGTGATTTTTACAGGGCCATTAGCCCGGCACAAATGATAGCTTTTTCAACAAGTTCAAGTGCCGCTACTCTCCCGGTTTCCATGGAGGTGGTTGAGCAGGACCTTGGTGTATCGAAAACTATATCAAGCTTTGTCCTGCCCCTGGGAACAACCATCAATATGGATGGAACCAGCATATATCATGCAGTGGCTGCTGTATTCATCGCACAGGTATTTGGCTTTGATCTTACAATAGCCCAGCAGCTTACCCTGGTTCTCACCGCTACCCTGGCATCCATAGGTGCACCCGGAATACCGGGCGGAGGTATTATTATGCTTGTGATAATCCTTTCTTCGGTAGGCCTTCCGGCCGAGGGACTGGCACTGGTTATCGCCCTTGACAGGCCCCTGGATATGCTGCGTACCGTGGTCAACATAACGGGCGACTGCACGGCATCTACAGTCATTGCCAAAACCGAGGGAGAGCTTGTATTTCCGGTCAAACGACCATTATGAACATCTGTTCAAAGCGGTCTTTCAGGATGAATCAGGATCATTTGGTTTATATAGCTGATTCCTCACTTATGGAAAAGGATCAAAACCCTTCCGGGGAATCCGGATCTGTCCGGTTTAAAGATCGATCCCCCACTCGTAAAAATTATCCAGCCATTCTCTGCCGGTGATATGGAATACTGCAGGACCTATTGTTAAAAAATGTATATTAGCGGGTAGATTTGCCATATAACCATTTGAAATTAGTTGTTTCCACACCCGGGGTTAAAGTATGAATAATTCTGATCCTATTCTGGCTTCATGGAGTAGTGTTTTTCTGATCCTCAACATTATTTACCTCACGACAGCTATTATCGTTGCCATATACATCATTCTTGACAACAGGAATCCGGCCAAGACCATATCATGGGTCGTTGTTCTTTTTGTCCTGCCTATTCTCGGTCTTATCATCTATTTTATAGTAGGAAAAAATTACCGCAAGGAAAAGATATTTACCCGGAAGGGGCATAAGGATTTTGAACGGATCCACACCCTGAGCGAGAACCAGATAATTGACCTGCGTGATAAGAGCCCTATTGAGAATGAGAAGGTCAAACCCAAGCTGCCCATTATAAATCTTTTGCTGCGAAACAGCAAGGCTTTGCTTACAAAAAGGAACAGGGTTGAGATCCTTAATAACGGCAGTGAAACTTTCGGGTCAATAATTTCCGAACTTCAAAAAGCCAGGAAACATATCCATCTTGAATTCTATATAATTGACGACGACAAAATCGGGAATGAAATACGGGAAATACTTATTGCAAAGGCAAAAGAGGGGGTAAAAGTAAGAATGATATTCGATGATGTGGGTTCATGGAAGCTCAGTATGAAATTTATCAGATCCCTCAAGGCAGCCGGCGTTGAGCTTTACCCTTTCATGCCGGTTCGTATTCCCTTTCTTGCAAACAGGATCAATTACAGGAACCACAGAAAAATAATAGTTGTAGACGGCCGCGTCGGATTTGTCGGGGGGATAAATATTGCTGACCGGTATCTGCACGGAAATAAAGAAATCCCCTTCTGGCGGGATACTCATCTCAGGATCGTAGGCGAGGCGGTTAACTCGCTGCAGGTGGTATTTCTGGTGGACTGGCATTTTGTTTCCGGAAGGATAATAAGCGGCGATTCATATTTCCCCAAACCGGCAATCAGGAATAACCAACTTGTCCAGATCACTGCAAGCGGACCGGATTCAGACTGGTCAAGTATTATGCAGGCATATTTCAGTGCTATCAGCACGGCACAGGAATATATATATATAGCTGTGCCCTACTTTATACCCAATGAAAGTATTCTTACGGCACTTAAAACTGTTGCTCTGAGCGGTGTGGATGTTAAGATACTTATTCCTGGCGTCGCCGATTCCGTTCTTGCCTTCAACGGCACAAGGTCTTATGTTGAGGAGCTGCTGGAAGCCGGTATAAGGGTGTTTTATTACCAAAAAGGATTTATTCACAGCAAACTTATAATGGTGGATGATGTCTTTGCTTCCGTGGGATCGGCAAATATGGATATCCGCAGCTTTGACAATAATTTCGAGGTCAATGCAATTATTTATGATGAGGAATTTTGCGGGAAGCTGAAAGATTTTTTCATGGAAGATCTTGCCGTCAGCATGGAAATAGATCTTGACATGCACCGCAGCCGCAGCTTCGGAAGGAAATCGCTGGAATCATTTTCAAGAATATTCAGTCCGCTCCTATAAGGTTCACCGGATAATTATCCTGAAAAAAAACAAGAAACCAGAAGTGGTTCAAAAAATACAAAATGTTACTTACAGGAAGAACCGCTTGCTTATCCTTGCCGGAATATGCAACTTTATTATCATAAAGTTACTATTTCACTAGCTGGCAATAATGCTTTTCTCGTTGAATTCTCATGCAGATTATTCACTTCTTTGCAAAATATAGCGGATGAGGATTTCTGCTTTTAATACATACCGGCACTTTTGCATTCAATTAACTGGTATTAATTGAAACCCCGGGATAAGAATTGGTGTATAAAGGGTAAAATATATTATAAGAATTTTTATAATATATTGTAGTTTCCAGTGTTAAATAATTATCATATCCGGAACCAGGAAACGAAATGGATGGTTTGGGGATCGATAATTGAAAAAAAGAAAACCATGAAAAAGATTTTTTTTACCGGAATATTATTTTTTGCATCCTTTTTCTTTTCCAGTACTTTCGGTCAGCTTACAGATATGGGCAGACTGCTTTCCGGTGGTGCAGCCGATGGCGGAAAGCTGGCTGAAGCTTATCTTGCCCCTTTTCCCAAAGCTTTCGGCGCCACGCTGAATGCCGGCTGGTATAACACGGCAAGACCACACAGGTTTCCCGGGCTTGATATTACCCTGTCATTCAATGTTGCCGCCATACCCGACGATGCTAAATATTTTGATCTGAACGACCTTGATCTGAGTCCCTCGGCAAATATCTCGGGCAGTTCAATTACCCCGACCTTTTCAGGCAACGGCCCCAGGCCAAGCCTTGCATATACAGAGACTGTCAATAACGAGCAGATCACCCTGGCCGAATACACCATGCCGCAGGGTACGGGAATAGGCTTCATTCCGGCTCCCACCCTGCAGCTGGGGGTGGGCCTGCCTTTTGACACAGATTTCATTATAAGGTTCATACCCAAAGTAAATATTGCCACTCACGGGAATCTCGGATTATGGGGTATAGGCATAAAACACAGCCTCAAGCAGCATATTCCTGTGGTCAGGAGGCTTCCCTTAATTAATTTTTCTGCCATGGCCGGTTATACAAAGTTCTATACCGGCACTAATCTGAATTTTGTGCCGGCACATATAAATGCGGTAGATAATACATCGACAATGGTCAGTTTTGATAACCAGCGGATGGAATTCGGGGTGGGCAGCTTTACCGCCAATTTAATTGCCTCGGTTGATATTCCCATTATCACGGTATATGGCAGCGCAGGCTTCAATTCAACATCCACTGATCTTTCAATGACCGGATGGTACCCTGTTCCTGTGGTCAACCAGGATAATCCGGAAAACTTGTATACCCAGGTGACTGATGGTTCGGCAATAAAGGATCCTGTTGATTTCCGGATGGGTAATGATTTCAGGGGGATACAGCCCCGCCTGACCGCAGGCTTTAAGCTGAAACTGACTGTTCTGCATATACATGCGGATTATACATATGCCAGGTATTCCGTTTTTACAGGCGGAATTGGAATAAGCATCCGCTAAGGCCAAAATTCCTGAAGACAACCTCATATATGATCACGCGCTGACCCGCGGCTGAGCCTCCCTGTATTTATGAACCAACCTGCGGTCAAACTTTCAGGTAATGCACTGCCCATGGCCTGACAGCCTGAAAATCACTACGCAATCGTGCCCGTTATCAGTTCTGTATTCCTGATATCACTTTGACCTGAGGCCAAATAAAAGTGCATGCAGGACAGCATCGCCGAACAATAACTTTTATGACAGAGAGGTTATTTAAATATTATTTTGGATAATGGTTTTTATCTTTGTGACGTTTAAACTATAGGTCAAAATGGTTTATTTCACATGCTGGATACAATAGACAAATCAATATTGACAGAAAGAGAAAGAAAAGACATTCTCAATAAATACAGGGGATTGCTCAGGGCATGCAAAAAGTGCATCAGCACGGAGGATGGCAAGATGATCAAAACAGCCTTCACTATTGCACTTAATGCACATATGCATAAAAGACGTGATTCAGGCGATCCCTATATCTATCATCCGATTGCCGTTGCACGGATTGCGGTTGAGGAGATGGGACTTGGTGCAACTTCAATTATTGCCGCCCTGCTTCATGAAACTGTTACTCATAAAGGAAACAGCCTGAAGGATATAGAATCATCTTTCGACAAACCTGTAAGGAAAATTGTTGAGGGCCTGACCAAAATATCGGGCATTTCAGCCATGAACACTTCATTGCAGGCGGAAAATTTCCGTAAGCTGTTTCTTACCATATCTACAGACGTAAGGGTTATACTGCTTAAACTTGCCGACCGGCTTGAAAACATGCGAAACCTGGAGCATTCTTCCGCCGAAAGGCAACTACAGATCGCCTCCGAAACATTTTTTCTTTATGCGCCCCTTGCCCACAGGCTTGGCCTGTACAACATAAAGTCTGAAATGGAGGATTTGTCGATGAGGTATACGAATCCTGATATGTACAATAAAATACGCGAGAAACTGCGGATCACAACCCAGGCGCGTAACCGGTTCATCAGGGAATTTATCGAGCCTATAAAAAAAGAGCTTAAAAACCAGGATTTTGATTTTGAAATAAAAGGGAGGACAAAATCGGTTTTCTCCATATGGAACAAAATGAAAAGGCAGCAGGCTGAATTTGAAGAGGTTTATGATATTTTTGCCATCCGCATTATATTAAATTCAGATTTAAAAAGTGAAAAGGCTGACTGCTGGAGGGTCTATTCTGTTGTGACTGATTTTTATCAGCCCAATACCAACAGGCTCAGGGACTGGATATCTGTTCCGAAATCCAATGGATATGAATCGCTTCATACTACCGTGGTCGGACCGGGCGGGAAATTTGTCGAGGTTCAGATACGAACCCGCCGGATGGATGAAATTGCAGAAAAAGGTCTGGCTGCACACTTCAAATATAAAGGCGAGGGTGTTGACAAGGCTTTCGGCGATTGGCTGACACACGTCAGGGAGGTCCTTGAAAACCCCGAACCCAGCGCACTTGAATTTGTCGATAACTTCAAGCTGAATCTGTATAATGAAGAGGTTTTTGTCTTTACACCGAACGGCGATATAAAACGGTTTCCGGCAGGTGCAACAGTGCTGGACTTTGCTTTCGATATTCATACCGATCTGGGAAGCAGATGTGTGGGAGCCAAGGTAAACGGGAAAAATGTTCCTATCAAGCAGGTTCTCAGAAATGGCGACCAGGTGTCGATCCTGACATCCAAAACCCAGAATCCCAAGATCGACTGGCTGAACTGGGTTGTCACTGCCAAGGCACGGACAAAGATCAAGCAAAGTCTCAAGGAGGCAAGGCAGGTGGAGTCGGAGGCCGGGAAAGAGCTTCTGAACAGGAGACTGAAGAACTGGAAAATTGAATTACCCGACAGGATAAAGACCAGGTTGCTGAAACATTACAAGGTAAAAACCTCCTTTGATTTTTATTACCTGATCGGGTCGGGGAGAGTCGAGCCTGCCGACATAAAGGAGCTTATCATTTCATACGAAAAAAGGGAAAGAGCTGTTAACGGCAATGCAGCAACCCCGGCCGAAACAGCAGATACTGTTCCTTCGGATACCGGAATTGAAAAGGCTCCCGATATACTGATCATTGATGAGAATCTCAATAACATTGACTATAAATTCGCTCCCTGCTGCAATCCGGTTTTCGGTGATCCTGTGTTCGGATTTGTCAGCGTCAACGGTGGGATCAAGATCCACAGGACCAGTTGTCCCAATGCTCCCTCCATGCTGAGCAGGTATGACTACAGGATTGTCAGGGCGAAATGGACCAGCTCGACTGATAGCAGCTTTTTCCAGGTTATGGTAAGGCTACAGGGTATTGATGAGGTAGGAATTATCAACAAAATATCCGATATGGTGACTAAAAACCTTAAAATGACCCTGCGGTCCATAAGCATTGACACAAAGGATGGCATGTTCGAAGGAGTTATCAGGGTAGTTGTAAAAAACAAAACACAGCTGGACCTGCTGCTTCACAAGCTTAACAGTGTCAAATCTGTGTTGAAGGCAACAAGACTTGATAATTGATACTCATCTGTTACCCGTAATTATATTCCGGCCATCACCCGGATCAAAATTGACCTCACAATTACCTGTTTTGGATCGGAATTTGTATAGCATTTTGAATGGACCGGTTATATTTTTTAACAATTTTATTCTTGCAAAAACGTTATTATTAATGTAATTTTACGGCAAAACAAGATGATCATGAAAGCAATTCATCGAATATACATGTTATTTTTCCTGGCGCTTTTATCCTCCCCGGTTTTTGCTCAGGGATTGTTAAATAACAATACAACAAGAGGTGCGGGTATGCTTAGCGGGTCATTGCCGGAAAATGCCCGGTTCAGTCTCGAACTCGGGACTGGTTTCACCTCGTTTTCATCAGGGAGCATGCTGGGAAGCTATATTTCCCCCACTCTGGAATTTGATGTCAATCCTTCACTGACCATTATTGCGGGTGGCAGTTTTTCTTTCAACCAGTATAACAATCTGCAACAGAGATCAGTTGTAAATACCAACAGGATGGATATCAATGCACCAATGCAACAGGGTATGACAGATTATTCCATGTTTGTTTCAGGAAGATACGCCCTCAGCGAAAATCTTACCATGACAGGGACGGTATACAGGGAAGAGGGTCAACTTCCGCTTTTCATGTCAAATCCGGGACTTATGGGCTTGAGATCAAATCAGGGATTAATGGATTATCAGAATCACGGAATGTCTATGGGACTGCAATACCGGATAAGCGATAACCTTCATTTCGGCGCAGAGGTTGGTGTAAACCGTACAAATAACCCTTATCAGCTGTATTCGCCTTTTTCCGATCCTTTCAGGCATAACAGGAGACACCGTGCATTTCCTTATTGATATTGTTTGCCGGGAAATATTTGTTGCTATAAGTTAACCGGAGCTTTCCACAAAAGAGTTCCGGTTTTTTTTATTACGGGAAACCTTCATCCCCACTGTATCATTGACACCGGGAAGATTATCAGGGACAGGTCATCGCCGGCATCCCGATGTATAGTATTGGTTTTACAGGCAACAGGGTAGTTGTCTGCAGGCCCCCGGAACTGTCCGACAGAATATTATTTCACAAGATTAAAACCATTTGTGCCTTACATCCCACAAGCTAAAAAGACTTGTGGGTTTTTGACTGGTCCCGGTGCTTTAAAGGGATCAGTATTATCTGCAATGCTCTTCGAGAAGGTCCTGTGCAATATGGTAGCCCAGTTCAAGAGCTTTCTGCAGATCGGGACAGGCACCAACAAAATACCTTATCTGTAAATGGGATATGCCCCTTCCGTACCATCCAAGGGGATTTTCAGGATCCAGTTCGATCACCCGGCCGTAATCTTCTATTGCCCCGTACCAGTCCTCCGTATTATACCGGGAAGCAGCCCGGTTCAACCAGGCATGTATATAATTTTCGTTTATCTCTATAGCCCTGGTGAAATCTTCTATGGCGCCCTGATCGTCACCCGTCGTTGATCTGGTTATTCCCCTGTTGTTATGGGCCAGTGCAAAACGGGGGTTCATCTCAATAGCCAATGTGAATGCTTCAATAGCTCCCTTATAATCGCCAAATTCATGGCGCGAGTTGCCAACTTCCAGAAGGATCCGGTCTGTAGTCTGTGCGCCGGCCTGATCAAAGTAAAATAAAATCAGGAGAGGTATAAGATATTTGATTGTGGCAGGGAACATGAATTTTTAAATTTAATTCTTAATTTTCGGCTGTTATGAAGATTTAGTTTGACAACGCAGCGTAAAATTAAATTTTTCTAATAAGGTTTACTATATTTAACCCCTGTTTTATTTTCATTATCCCGCCGGCATGAAGCATATGGTTTGTCAGAAGCATAGCCGTTTCGGGATGATCTGTAATTTATGCAGGAATACGGATAAGGCTGCTGTTTTATTTGTATTCCGGCATTTTATCAATTTTATTCAGTACCAACAAACAATAGAAATCAAATGAACCTTGCACGAACTTTCCTAATGAACTTTCTGATCGCCATATTTATTGTATTTAACAGCAATATCGCTTATGCCGGTCAGCCGGGATCTGCAATTCCTTCTCCGGAAAGCCATTTTGGTTTTACTCCCGGTGATGACAGGATGCTTTTCACCTATCAGGAGATGATATCCTATTTCATGAAGCTGGAAGAGTTATCTCCAAAAGTAAAGATGGAACAGATAGGTTATTCTGAACTTGGAAGACCAATGTACCTGCTTTTTGTTTCCTCGGAAGAGAATATCTCAAATATTGACAGGCTAAAGGATATCAACCGTCAGCTTGCACTTGAACCGGAACTTTCAGATTCCCAAAAGAAAGCCCTGGTTGATGAAGGAAAGGTATTCTTCCTTATGACCCTGTCGATGCATTCGACTGAAGTCGGGCCGTCACAAGCTGCTCCGCTTATCGTACATGAGATGATAACCTCTGATGATCGGGAAATAGAGTTTATTCTCGACAACACGGTATATATGATCACACCCTCACATAACCCCGACGGGATGGATATGATCGTGGAGAATTACAAGAAATATAAGGGAACAAAATATGAAGGCAGTTCGATGCCAGGTGTTTACCATAAATATGTAGGACATAATATTAATCGTGATTTCATTACTCTCGCCATGAGCGAGAATGAAGCCATTTCCAGGGCATTCAGCACCGAATGGTTCCCCCATGTAAGTGTGGAGAGACACCAGATGGGATCCCGCGGACCAAGATATTATGTATCTCCGCCAAGTGATCCGTTATCAGAAAACATACTGCCCGGAATATGGAACTGGAAAAGGATCTTCGGGTCCAGGGCCCTTACCGCGATGACCGGCGCCGGACTACAAGGTGTATCTGTCAATTACCTTTTTGATATGTACTGGCCGGGATGTACTTCCACAAGTTTGTGGAAAGGTGTTATTGCAATGTTGTCTGAGGCAGCCAGCGTGAATATAGCAAGTCCCATATATATTGAGCCCAATGAGCTGACCGTAACCGGCAAGGGATTGTCCGAATATGAAATAAGCATAAACATGCCCGATCCATGGCCGGGAGGCTGGTGGCACCTGAGTGATATAGTTGAATACGAGCGGGTGAATACTTTTTCGTATATGCACACAGCGGCAATACACAGGGAAGAGATACTCCGCCACCGGAATGATATTACAAGAAAAGAGGTTGAAAGAGGCAGGACAGAGGCCCCCTACTATTATATTTTCCCTGCTGAACAGCATGATCAAAGTGAGTTCGCCGATCTTGTCAACCTTCTCGATAAGCATGGTGTAAATTCCTACAGGCTTCTGGCCGACCAGGTAATAAATCACCGGACACATAAAGCAGGCGATATAGTTATTCCACTGGCACAGCCATACAGGGCCTTTATCAAGGAGGTGATGGAAGCCCAGAAATATCCGGTGCGCCATTATACGACCGGCGGACCAATGATACGGCCGTATGATATTACCAGCTGGTCACTGCCACTTCACAAAGGAGTAGAGGCTGTCGAGATAAATACCAGGTTCGGGATCCCGGCCTCAGCAATGACGCCTGTAGAAATGCCTTTCAGGATAGATCGGGAAAGGCCTGGTTCATACCGCGGGGTCCTGTTTACTGTGAATAACAATGAAAGTTTCCGGGCTGCTTTTTCTGCCGCCGAAAGGGGTTTAAAGGTCGAACGGCTGGTTGAGCCTGTTACCGTTGACGGCCTGGAATTTCCAGCGGGCAGCTTCTATATTGCATCAAGCCGTAATCTGGAAGAGGTGCTGAATGAACTTCTGGTACAGCCCCATTATATTACCGGCCGTTTTGGAGGAAGGACGGAAAGGATGGATGTTCCACGGGTAGCCTTGATTGAAAGCTGGTTCCATGATATGGATGCCGGGTGGACCAGGTACCTTCTTGATACCTACAGGGTGCCGTATACTGTGTTAAGGCCATATGAGCTGCAGGAAGCAGATCTTGAAAGTGATTTTGACGCAGTAATACTTCCTGACCAGGGCCAGGCAGTTCTTATGGCAGGAAAGGGAGGAAGTCCCGGAAATTATACCATAAGTAATTATCCTCCTGAATATGCCCGCGGCATGGAACAAAAGGGATTGGACAACCTGCTCTCTTTCATGGACAAAGGAGGTAAAATAATCTCATGGGGCAGATCTACAGAACTGTTTATGGGTAATCTCAGTATTGGAGCAAATGATGATAACGGACAGAAACAGGAGTTCAGACTGCCGGTATCCAATATAGGAGGAAGATTATCCGGTCAGGGACTTGATGTTACAGGTTCATTCCTGCGGATGAAACTTCGTCAGGATCATCCTGTTACCATGGGGATGCCTGAGTATACGGGAGTATTTCACAGGGGCAATCCTGTTTTTGCAACCAGCTTCCCCAATTTCGATATGGACAGAAGAGTTTTAGGCTCATTTCCAAAAGATAATATCCTGATGAGCGGGTTTATTGAAAACGAGAAATTGTTGTCGGGGCAGGTTGCCCTTGTCTGGGTAAGAAAGGGTGAAGGACAACTTGTTCTGTTCTCCTTCTGTCCACAGTTCAGGGGTTCAACCCCTGCAACATACAAGTTGCTGTTCAATTCGTTGCTAATGGGCCGGGGCCCCGCAACTATGATGGCTGCCGGAGAATAAAAACGACGGGAATA
>SLGC01000378.1 GCA_007123885.1 Bacteroidales bacterium
GTCTTCATTATTTCAGCAGACCATAACGGTGCAACTATAGAAGATATCCCATCATTGCCGTTTCCCCTGAAATATCATAGTGCTTCGGTTATTGGAAATACTGTTTATGTTGCCGGGGGAAAGTCTGATAATGGTATATCCCGGCATCTTCTGGCAATTGATTTGGGTAACCTGGATCGGGGATGGGTTTTGCTGACTGATATTCCGGTTCCAATTTTCGGGGCCTCACTGGTTGCACAGATCGACGGAGAAGAGCGGGCACTTTTCTTAATGGGAGGAATGACCTATGATCAAAGTGAACAGGAGCACAAACCCTTGCCAGCTGTTTATGCATATAATTTACGCCGCGCAACCTGGGAACCGAGAGGCAGCATCAGTATAGAGGAAGAAAAGGAGGTGATTCCTTTATCATTCATGGTTGCTGCCCCGATAGGGGCAAGCCACATCCTGGTTGCCGGCGGTTATTCAGGATACGGTAAAAAAAACACCAGGATACTGGCATACAATACCATTACCGATAAGTGGTTTCTGGCAGGAGAGTGGTATGGTGCAGTGCCGGCAGCAACCTCCGTAAACTGGTGGGGAGGGGATATGGTAATTCCGTTGGGGTCCGGATATGGATCTAACTATACTCCTGTTATTTCAATTATCGCAGGATCGAAACATCTTTTCGGATGGATTAACTATACAGTTCTTGCCCTCTATTTTGCCGGTATGTTGCTGCTGGGTTTTTTCTTTTTAAGGAGAAACAAAACTACTGAAGATTTCTTTAAAGCGGGAGGCAGGATGCCATGGTGGGCAGCCGGAATAAGCATATTTGCCACAACATTGAGTGCAATAACCTTTATTGCCATACCAGCGAAAGCCTATGCAGCCGATTGGCGGATGTTTATCTTCAATATGTCCATTATTGTTATTGCTCCTGTGGTAATATATTATTATCTTCCTTTTTTCAGGCGTTTTAACCTGAGTACCGCATATGAGTATCTGGAATTACGGTTTAACCGCACAGTAAGATGGCTTGCCTCCGGATTGTTTATTTCGTTCATGGTTTCGAGGATAGCTATTGTATTATTCCTGCCCTCCCTTGCACTTCATGCCGTGACCGGCTTCAATATTTACTGGTCGATTATAATTATGGGCATGGTAACGATCATCTATTGCACCAGCGGCGGTATTGAAGCTGTGGTTTGGGGTGATGTTATTCAGGGGTTCATTTTGGTTACCGGTGCCCTGCTGGCACTCATTTTTATGGTTCATGGTTCTGACGGGGGACTGCCGGGTTTTTTTAATGCTTCAATGGAATACAACAAGTTTCATCTGGCTGACTTCAGCTTTGACTTTACGCAGACAGTATTCTGGGTTGTTGTAATTGGAGGCCTCGCCAACTCACTGATTCTTTACACAAGTGACCAGTCGGTCGTACAAAGATATATGACCACCAGAAATGAAAAAGCTACAGGTCGCAGTATCTGGCTTAACGGGATAATCAGTATACCGGTATCTTTAGTTTTCTTTCTTCTGGGTACCGGGCTTTTTGTTTTTTATAGCTCGAATCCTGAAAGAATGGCAATTTCCAATCCAAATATTGACGCTACTTTTCCGCAGTTCATAATTGGTGAACTGCCGGTTGGCCTGGCCGGACTGTTGATTTCTGCAATTTTTGCGGCAGCGATGTCAACCCTGTCATCCAATATTAACTCTGTGGCTGCCGTATTTACTTCAGATTTTTATAAACTGCTTGCCAGAAAGACATCTCATGCAAAAGTGATGTTAATGGCAAGGATTTCCGGTGTGATAGTGGGATTAACAGGGATAGTTGTTGCATTGATGCTGGCAACTCTTGATATTACATCACTTTGGGATCAGTTCAATACCTTTCTGGGATTGTTTACCGGCGGACTGGCAGGGCTTTTTATTATGGGGATATTTACCCGCCGGGTATCCGGTGCTGCTGCTCTTCTCGGATTAATATCCGGAATGGTTGTTCTTTATTTTGTACAAAGTTTTACGGCACTCTCATTTTTACTCTATGGTGCAATAGGAATGTCATCAAGTCTGATAATGGCGCTTCTCGCAAGCCTGTTCTTCCCGAACCGCAAGGATATTAAGGGGTATACATATTCAACCAGATTAAACAAAATTGATTAAACGACGATGATCGACCCGATTAAACTAACAGATCAATACCGGAAAGAATTATTTGGGAATATTATACCTTTTTGGATGGAACATTCACCTGATGAAAAATATGGGGGGTATTTTACATGTCTTGACCGTAAAGGTAATGTTTTTGACACAGATAAGTTTATCTGGCTTCAGTGCCGGCAGGTCTGGATGTTCTCCACTCTTTATAACAAAATTGAGAAACGTGCCGAGTGGCTTGATATGGCTCATATCGGCGCAGAATTTCTGCAAAGACATGGATCTGATAATGGTGGTAACTGGTATTTCTCTCTCGACAGAAAGGGCACCCCGCTTGTGCAACCCTACAATATATTCTCCGATTGTTTTGCCGCAATGGCATTTGGTGAACTTTTCAAGGCTACAGGCGAAGAAAAACATGCTGTTTTGGCCAGCACAACATTCAATAACATTCTTGCGCGAGGTAATAATCCAAAAGGTAAATACAATAAGCTGGTACCCGGGTCGAGACCTCTGAAAAATTTTTCGCTACCCATGATCATGTGTAATCTTGCCCTTGAGCTTGAAGAGCTGCTCGATAATGATCTTATTGATGAACTAACATCAGGGCTGGTTGATGAGGTCATGGAAGATTTTTACCATCAGGACTCAGGATTGATACTGGAGAATATTTCTTCCGACGGCTCTTTTGTTGATTGTTTTGAAGGCAGGCTTCTGAATCCCGGCCATGCAAATGAAGCTATGTGGTTCATAATGGATGTAGCAGTCCGGCATAGAAGGGATGATGTTATTGAAAAGGCTGTGCAAATAGTTTTGGATACTCTCATGTATTCATGGGATCAGAAATACGGGGGGATCTATTACTTCATGGATATTAAGGGGCATCCTCCCCAGCAACTTGAGTGGGACCAGAAATTATGGTGGGTACATATTGAGACACTCATTAGTTTACTAAAGGGGTACAATTATACAAGAAATGAGAAATGTCTGATATGGTTTGAAAAGGTTCATGAATATACCTGGGACAAATTCCCCGATCCGGAAGCAAAGGAGTGGTTTGGATACCTGAACCGCAGGGGTGAGGTTTTGTTACCATTGAAAGGGGGCAAATGGAAAGGTTGTTTTCATGTGCCGAGGGGTCTTTTTCAGTGTTGGAAGATATTGGAGAACATGGTCGAAAATGATAAAACCAGCAGGTAACCACATGTCCGTAACCCGGGTTATCTGATGATATTGCAAGTATCTTATTTATGTTAAAACGTTAAATACAATTCTTTATGAACCGACAAGCTCCGGTGCAACTGCTTAATATCACGGTTTCCCTTATTGCCCTCTTTATTATGGCCGGGTGTAATTTTAGAACCAGTCGTGAGAAATGTTCTGAGAATAACAAAATTTATGAAACTGTAACACTTCCTGCAATCGATCTTAACTACGATTCATCCCGGCAGGTTTTGGTTGACAGGGAGGAAGGACAGTATCTTGGTCATGTAACTACAGTCTTGCTGGAGGATGGGCGGACAATTTTTGCAGTCTATCCGAAAGGACACGGGCGTGGTGCGATAGTAATGAAAAGAAGTGATGACGGCGGCCTGTCTTGGAGCGACAGATTACCAACTCCCGAAAGCTGGTCCACCAGCCGTGAGGTCCCAACTATCCACAGTGTTGTTGATCCATCCGGAGAAAAAAGGCTGATCCTATGGTCAGGCCTTTATCCTGCCCGGCTGGCGGTAAGTGAAGATGACGGCAGGTCATGGTCTGAACTGGAGCCGGCGGGCGACTGGGGTGGTATTGTTGTAATGGGATTCGTCGAACCGCTTGATACCGGGGAAGGCCATCACCTTGCCATGTTTCATGATGACGGCAGATTTATAAGTGGTGGGGAAAATGAATTTTGGGGATCACCGGCCGGAGAGCGGACCGATACTTTCAAGCTTTATAAGACTTTCAGCAGAGACGGGGGACTTACCTGGTCGTATCCCGAGGTTGTCTGGTCAGGCAGTAACATTCATTTGTGTGAACCCGGAGCCGTAAGGTCACCTGACGGAAAACAAATTGCAGTCCTGCTCCGTGAGAACAGAAGGGAGAAAAATTCTCACGTTATATTTTCTGATGATGAGGGTGCAACCTGGAGTGAACCGCAGGAACTTCCCCTTTCACTTACAGGCGACAGGCATACAGCAAAATACGGCCCGGACGGACGGCTATTTATAACATTCAGAGGGATCTCCCCTCATGGCCGGAGAGATGGTCGTCCATTTGAGACAGACTGGGTGGGCTGGGTTGGCAATTATGAAGATATTGTAAATGGTGATGAAGGTCAATATGTCGTCAGGTTAAAGAAAAATTACCCGTCAACCAGCGGGTGGGCGTATGATACTGCTTATCCAGGACTGGAGGTGCTGCCTGACGGTACAATTGTTAGCACGACCTATGGTCACTGGGATGAGGGTGAACCACCATACATTATAAGTGTTCGTTTCCGTCTGGATGAACTTGATAAAAGACTGCGAAATAATAAATAGTATAAACCTTGCTGGTTAATATCCCGAGATTGTTGAAGAACAAAATGCCAGGCTGGATGCATGTCTAACCGACTGATTTACATTAGTTCTAATTACAAAAAACAAGTTCATTATGAGCAATTTATTCGCAATTAAGGCATTAATGCTGATGCTAATTATCAATACTTTTGGTTGCCGTTCGATTAATAATAAAGAATGTGCTGATAACCGCGTTGAACATGGAATAGTTTATTACCAGGAGGGACGCTTTGCCGCATGGCCGGCTAATCATGGAATATGGCAATGGGGGGTGGAGATACTGGTTGGTTTTGTTGAAGCCAGTCACAAAGAAAGAGGTTCTCATACCTACGAAATAAATACTGCCCGTGATAAATATGCCCGCAGTAAAGACGGAGGGTTAACCTGGGTAATCGAGGATGCATACAGCAATGGCCAGAAAGGGTGGCGGTTTAATCATCAAATATCTGATGATAAAACCGAAACACCTGCAGGACTAATGGAGAGTATTGATTTCACTCATCCTGATCTGGCATTGACATTTTTGCGGACTACCAATGTTACAGGACCTTCACATTTATATTATTCCTATGACCGGGGTAATTTTTGGAAGGGGCCATATTTGATTCCTGATTTGGATACCGAGGGAGTTGCGACCCGTACAGATTATATTATTAATGGAAAAGATGAACTGATTTCTTTTTTTACTGTTGCTAAAAGTGATGGCCATGAAGGCAGGGTTGCATGTGTAAAAACCCGTGATGGCGGAATTAACTGGGAGAGAGTATCATGGGTTGGCCCTGAACCGGAACGGTTTGATATAATGCCCTCTTCAATCCGTTTATCCGGCTCAGAACTTCTGGCAGTTATCAGAACAAGGAAAGTTAACGGGCAAAATTTGCTTACAAGTTATCTTTCACCGGATGATGGTAAGACATGGGAAAGTCTCAATAACCCGGCAAATGATACCGGTAGCGGAGGTTCCCCTCCGGCATTGCTGAAAATGGATAATGGGATACTTGCATTGGCCTATATTTTCAGAAGCCAATTCGGGTCACGCCTGAATCTGCGCTTCAGTATTGATAATGGTCGAAGCTGGCGTGATGAAATCGTGCTCCGTGGTAGTGACGGAGCGAACTGGGATGTTGGATACCCAAGGATGGTGCAAAGACAAGATGGTAAGTTATTGATAATATATTATTGGAATCATGCGGGTTGCCCTGAAAGAACACCCTACAGGTATATTGCCTATACGCTTGTCGACCCGGCTGGTTATGGAATATGACGATGATTGGAACCTAAGTCATATGCTCTACATGTTATTCAGTGCGAATATTATCAAGTCTCTGGAAGTGATTGTCAAGATGCAGCCTCATGGCATTTCTGAAAGCTTCTGGCGTATCGTCTTTTAAAATGTCAACCAGTTTTTTGTGGGTAATATGTTTTATGGATTTTGCGGGCCGTTTAATGATCTTGGTTTCATACATGTATCGGAACAATGGCAGCAACATACTCTGGAATTCCTTTACCGTAGTGTTGCCTGAAATGTCATATAATTTCCCGTGAAATTTCATCTCATGTTCTGCATCAAACAAGACAGATTTTGTTGATTTGGGTTCCTTGCTTACTATATCGTATAATTCATCAATATCAGAGGCTTTCTTACGCATAAAAACAAGATCCGCCATTCCAACTTCCAATGCCAACCTGAATTCAAAAATATCAAGAAGTGTACCCCTGGTCATTATACCCGGAATCATGCTTTTTTTTAACAGTGTGAGCAAGTCAGGACTCCTTATGACAGGGCCCTTATGCTTGATTGATTCAATAAGTCCAAGTGTTTTCAACCTGTTAAAAGATTCTCTTACAACAGTCCGGCTTACCCCTAGTATCTTTACCAGTTCCATCTCTTTAGGGATCATATCTCCTGGTTTAAGCTTTCTATCGATCAGATGATCAATTATTGCGACTTCAACCTTGTCAACCAATGTGCTTGTATCTATAGGTGAGAATTTCTGAGATTGAAGACTGATGGATGTTGTCATTTTCAGTTTTGTTGTTTTTAAGTGTGACATAATGCAAAGATCTGATTTTTTTTAGTTATCAGTGAACATTTTCCACATAGCATTATGTAATACATATATTTTTTTTGACAAAAAAATTCAATGGTGATTTGGTTTTAAAATAAGTATAATGGGATCGGCTGGCCCCTATGTGATGATACCGGGGAGAGGCCAGATGATTGAGATGAAATAGCCGGAATTGTAATTCCTGAAGATCTGTACCGGATGTCCGGACCATTGCACAAAAATGTAGCTGCCGGTAAAAAAAGGGGCTGCCATTTAAGACAGCCCCTCGTAGAGGTTTCGGAAGGAAAGCATTCCGGAAATTTATTCCTCTTCCTGCTCTGCCTCGTAAGCCTTAAGCAGCTTATCCTGGAGATCGCCGGGTACGGCCTCGTATTTTGCCAACTTCATGGTGTAGGTGGCCCTTCCGTTTGTCAGCGAGCTGAGTGCAGTGGAATATTTGGCCATTTCAGCAAGCGGTACCCTGGCCTTTATCTTTTCAAACCCCTTTTCACTGGTCATGCCTTCGATCATTGCCCTGCGTCCCTGGAGGTCACTCATAACATCACCCATTCTTTCCGAGGGAACAAGGACCTCAACATCATATATCGGCTCAAGGATACGGGGACTGGCATTTTTAAAGGCTTCCCTGAAGGCATTCCTTCCTGCCAGCCTGAAGGATATCTCGTTGGAGTCAACAGGGTGCATTTTGCCGTCATAAACCGATACCCTTATATCCCGCGCGTAAGATCCTGTGAGCGGCCCCTCTTCCATCTTTTCCATTATACCTTTCAGGATCGCGGGCATAAAACGGTTATCAATCGATCCGCCCACGATACAATTATAATATACAAGCATGCCTCCCCAGGGGAGTTCATGCTCCTCTTTCCCGCGAACGGTAACATTTATCTCCTTGCCGTTGACCTTGTATTTGGAAGGGTCGGGCATATTTTCAGCGTGGGGTTCGATTACCATGTGAACTTCACCAAACTGTCCGGCACCACCGGATTGTTTCTTGTGACGGTAGGTCGCCTGTGCCGTTTTTGTGATTGTTTCCCGGTAGGGGATCTTCGGGGTCAGAAACTCGGTTTCAATCTTGTATATATTATCCAGGTGCCATTTAAGGATGTTAAGGTGGTACTCGCCCTGTCCGTGAACTATGATCTGCTTCAACTCCTTTGAATATTCAACAACGATGGTGGGATCCTCATCCTGCATCCTGGATAGCGCCTCGCCAAGTTTCTCATCATCCGATTCGCTTTTTGCCTTGATTGCGGTCCGGTATTTTGGCTCGGGATAAACAATAGGCTTAAATTCAAAAGAGGCTCCTGGTGCTGTCAGGGTGTGGTTGGTATGGGTATTTTTCAGTTTAACAGTTGCGCCTATGTCGCCGGCATAAAGCTTTGGAACCTTGCTGCGGTTTTTACCGGCAACAGCAAGCAGCTGGGAAAACCTCTCCTTTGTTGAGGTATTGTAATTGGTCAGATCCATACCTTCGGAAATCTCGCCCGAAATCACCCTGAAAAAATTGATCTCGCCAATATGCTGCTCCATACTTGTTTTGAAAACGAACACCGATGCAGGCGCTTTAGGGTCACATTTTACCTCCTTCCCTTCGGTGGTGACGGCAGCAGGTACTTCATGAGGTCCGGGGGCCGCCTCGGAAATGAATTCAAGCAACCTGCCCACCCCTATGTTCGTTTTGGCAGAAACACAAAGGATCGGGAAGAGGCTTCTTGATCCGACTCCCATCCTTATACCCTGCAACATCTCATTTTCATCAAGGGTCCCCTTGTCAAAAAAGATTTCCATAAGGGACTCGTCGTTTTCGGCAGCGGCCTCTATCAGTTCATTCCTGAGCTCTTCTGCCCTGCCGGCCTGATCGGCGGGAATATCGGAAATTTCCGGCTTGCCACCGTCAGCAGGATACTTGTAAAGTTTCATCCTGACAACATCAACAATAGAATTGAACCCGGCGCCCGGATTTACAGGGTACTGGAGGATCACCGCACTATTGCCCCAGCTTTGTCTGAGGGATTCGATTACCTTGTCGAAATTGGCCTTGTCGTGATCAAGCTGATTTATTACCAGTATGGAGGGTTTATTGTGACTTTCCAGGTGCCTTCCCTGGATTTCGGTACCTATTTCGACACCATGTTGACCGTTGATCAGCATTATGGCCGTATCGGCAGGGCGCAGGGCAGTAATGAGTCCGCCGCTGAAATCATCGAGGCCGGGGGTATCAATGATGTTTATTTTTTTATCGTCATACTCGGCATAGGCTACGGTTGCAAAAACCGAGTTTTCATTTTCGTGCTCGATTTCATTGTAGTCGGAAACTGTGTTCTTGTTTTCTATCGAGCCTTTTCTGTCAATAACCCCGCCCTCAAAAAGCATAGCCTCCACCAGAGTGGTTTTACCTGATTTGGGATTTCCGCAAACCAATGTATTCTTGATCTGGTCCGTCTGGTAAGTTCTCATTTCGTCTTGATTGTATTAAAATTAATTACTTTGGTAATTTATATATAATATTCTGATTGCTAATGAAAAAAGCATTGATAATGCAAATTGGGCTCAAAAGTAATAATTTTTAACCAAGATTCAATGTAATATTTTGCCTTTACCTAATGCGTATTCTCATAGACCTTACATGTTTATTGCCATTATGATTTCTTACAATTCAATCAAAAGCCCTTCCCGGTGAAATAATTAATCAACATTTTCAAATAATGGAATTGCGACACAGGATGCCAATTCCCTACCTCCACACCTCCTTTTGCGACTTGCAGGATCCGGATAAAAGCCTTGTTCCGAAAGCGATAAAAAAAATTGTTGCGGAATTGGTGAAAATATTTGAAAATAATTGACAGGGTTAACTTTTTTATTAATTTTGCAGCTTTTACTTTTTCAGGCCTACCGTTTCAGATATACTTTTATGAGTCCAGTCTAAAAAGTTTAAAGGCAAGAAGTATTTAAAGTTAATTCACAGAATATCAGGTTGATATTTTATCAATTAATTTATCTTACTTTGGAAACCAGACTCATATATTATTAATATATTATAACGACTCCTTTAAAAGTTCAAATTCGAAAGGTTTGTGCGGGATTTTCAGTGGCTGTTTCGGGTAATGTGCCGGTGCATCAGGCCCGGCTGGCACCTTTCAGGTATTAAGCAGGCAAAAATTGAAATATTTGCTATTGTTTTTGTAAAAAAAACTATACCTTTGCACACCCGTTTAATAAAAAGTAAGTAATCAAAATGAACTAATCTTTATGCCTACAATTCAGCAGTTAGTTAAAAAAGGAAGGACAAGAATGACCGAAAAGAAGAAGGCTCCTGCTCTGGATGCTTGTCCACAGAGAAGGGGTGTTTGTGTCAGGGTTTACACCACGACTCCCAAAAAGCCCAACTCAGCTATGAGGAAGGTGGCAAGGGTAAGGCTTACCAATGGGAAAGAGGTCAATGCATATATACCCGGTGAAGGTCATAATCTCCAGGAACACTCCATAGTGCTTATAAGGGGAGGCAGGGTAAAGGACCTTCCCGGAGTAAGATACCATCTTATAAGGGGTGCTCTTGATACATCGGGTGTCGAGGGGCGTACCCAGAGAAGGTCAAAATATGGAACAAAAAGGCCCAAGGTAAAAAAATAAATCAGATACAGCAGAATCATAATTAGATGAGAAAGTCAAAACCAAAAAAAAGAATTTTGCTGCCGGATCCAAAATTCAGGGATACCGAGGTGACCCGGTTTGTTAACAACATGATGTACCAGGGAAAAAAAAGCCTGGCATTCAATATTTTTTACGATGCTCTTGAAATAGTTGAGCAAAAGACAAAAGATTCAGGGAAGTTGCCACTTGAGGTGTGGAAAAAATCACTGGAGAACATCACTCCGATGGTGGAGGTTAAAAGCCGGCGTGTTGGTGGTGCAACTTTCCAGGTTCCTCAGGAAGTAAGACCTGAGAGGAAGGTTTCAATCAGCATGAAAAACATGATATTGTTTGCACGAAAAAGAGCGGGAAAGACAATGTCGGAAAAACTTGCTGCAGAAATAGTCGCTGCCTTTAATGAAGAAGGCGGCGCATTTAAAAGGAAAGAGGATATGCACCGTATGGCAGAAGCAAACAAGGCCTTCGCGCATTTCAGGTTTTAATTATATTAAACAGGGATCAGAAAGAGGGATCGGATAAATCAGATGAGCAGGAGTCTTAAATACACGCGGAACATTGGTATCATGGCGCATATAGATGCCGGTAAGACCACCACTACGGAGAGGATACTGTTCTATACGGGTATCACTCACCGCATGGGAGAAGTACATGATGGGGCTGCTGCCATGGACTGGATGGTTCAGGAACAGGAAAGGGGCATTACCATCACTTCAGCCGCTACAACAACTTTCTGGAAATATAATGATGAAGAATTCAAGATTAATATTATTGACACTCCCGGACACGTTGATTTTACAGTCGAGGTTGAACGTTCTTTAAGGGTACTGGATGGTGCAGTAGCTGTATTTTGTGCCGTGGGCGGTGTTGAACCCCAATCGGAAACTGTATGGCGGCAGGCCGATAAATACAAGGTGCCCCGACTGGCATTCGTCAACAAAATGGATCGTTCCGGAGCAGATTTTCTTTCAGTTGTAGCTCAGATACATGAAAAGCTTGGTGCCAACCCCGTACCTCTTCAGATACCAATCGGCAGCGAAGATTCTTTCGAAGGCGTTGTTGACCTGATTGAAATGCGTGCTGTAATCTGGCATGAGGATCAATTCGGAGTGCGATATGAAATGGAGGATATACCCTCCGATATGATTGAGGAGGCAGGCGAATGGAGAGCCCGCCTTATTGAATCACTTGCCGAAACCGACGATTCTATACTGGAACAATTTCTGGATGATCCGGAATCGATCAGCAATGACCAGGTGCTTTCCACTATCAGACAGGCTGCTGTTAACCTTAAGATAGTCCCTGTTTTATGCGGAGCGGCATTCAAGAACAAAGGCATACAACGCCTGCTTGATGCTGTTGTGGCCTTTCTTCCTTCACCACTGGACATTGAAGCGGTAAAAGGGATAAATCCACGCAATGACGATGTTGTCAGCAGAAAACCGGATCCTTCCGAACCCATGGCTGCACTTGCCTTTAAAATAGCAACAGATCCCTATGTTGGGCGGCTGGCGTTTTTACGGATCTACAGCGGAAGGATAGATGCAGGGTCACAGGTTCTGAATGTGCGCACAGGGAAAAGAGAAAGAATAACCCGTCTTTACCAGATGCATGCAAACAAGCAGAATCCCAAGGAATTTATCGAAGCAGGCGACATTATTGCTGCCGTCGGCTTCAAAGACCTGAGAACCGGAGATACCCTGTGTGACGAAAAGAAGCCCATTTTACTCGAATCAATAATCTTCCCCGAACCGGTAATAGGTGTTGCCATTGAGCCAAAAACCCAACAGGATATGGACAAGTTGGGACTTGCGTTGAACAAGCTTGCCGAGGAGGATCCCACCTTCAAGGTAAAATATGATGAAAATTCAGGACAGACGCTAATAAATGGAATGGGAGAATTGCATCTTGAGATCCTGGTTGACAGACTTAAAAGGGAATTCAAGGTTGACTGCAATCAGGGCGCTCCCCAGGTTGCCTACAGGGAAGCAATAACCGGAACAGTGGAGCACAGGGAATTGTTCAGGAAGCAGACGGGAGGAAGAGGGAAATTTGCAGATATTATAATAAAGATCTCACCGGCCGACGAGGGTGTTACCGGGCTTCAGTTCATTAATGAGGTCAAGGGTGGCAATATACCCAGGGAATATATACCCTCTGTGGAGAAAGGCTTCAAGGAAGCGATGCAAAATGGAGTGCTGGCCGGCTATCCGCTGGATAGTTTAAAGGTCGTACTTCTTGACGGATCATATCATTCTGTCGATTCTGACTCACTTTCATTTGAAATCGCCGCCAAACAGGCATTCAGGCATGCATTGCCAAAAACAAAGCCGGTTTTGCTGGAGCCTATCATGAAAGTAGAAGTAGTGACCCCTGAGGAATACATGGGTGATGTAATTTCCGATTTCAACAAACGCAGGGGCCATATTGAAAAGATGGAAGGAAAGGCCGGTGCAAGGCTGATCCGTGCCAGGGTACCGCTTGCCGAACAGTTCGGTTATGTGACCGTACTGCGTACGCTGACATCCGGAAGGGCAACATCTACCATGGAATTCTCGCATTACGAAAAGGTAAGTGATGATATAGCCGGAAAAATACTGGAAAGTTCAACAGGAAGAAAAGAATCAGCCTAAAATAAAAACAATGAGCCAGAAAATAAGAATAAAACTAAAATCATACGATCACAACCTGGTGGATAAATCGACCGAGAAGATCGTTAAAACCGTAAAATCTACCGGTGCTGTTGTGAGCGGACCCATACCGCTGCCTACACATAAGCGGATCTTTACTGTTTTACGTTCCCCTTTCGTGAACAAGAAAGCAAGAGAACAATTTGAACTCAGTTCTTATAAGCGTCTGCTTGACATATACAGTTCAACTCCCAAAACAATTGATGCACTGATGAAACTTGAATTGCCCAGTGGAGTAGAAGTTGAAATTAAAGTGTAACTTATTTGTAAAACGAAAAATAATGTCCGGAATAATTGGTAAAAAGATTGGAATGACTTCGGTTTTCGACAAGGAAGGCAGGAATATACCATGCACAGTAATCGAGGCCGGTCCGTGTGTGGTTACCCAGGTCAAGACCAAAGAGAAGGATGGATATGAAGCAGTGCAGCTTGCTTTTGGAGACATGAAGGAAAAATCCTGCAACAAACCATTGCTTGGTCATTTTAAGAAAGCTAAGACCACTCCAAAGAGAAAACTTTATGAATTCCACGATTTCAGGCAGGAGGTGAAGCTTGGAGATTTAGTTACCGTTGAAATGCTTAAGGATGATGTATGGCTCGATATAACAGGAGTATCCAAAGGCAAGGGATTTCAGGGAGTTGTCAAAAGACATGGTTTCGCCGGTGTTGGCCAGGCAACTCATGGACAGCATAACCGCCTGCGCGCTCCCGGTTCTATAGGAAGTTCCTCATACCCTTCAAGAGTTTTCAAGGGCATGAGAATGGCAGGAAGAATGGGTGGACAAAATGTTATGATGATTTCACTGGAAGTGGTTAAGCTCATACCCGAAAACAATCTTCTGCTTGTCAAGGGAGCAGTACCCGGTCCCAAAGGTTCATATTTAATTATTCAGCAATAATGGAGCTAGCAGTTTATAATATAAAAGGAGAGGAAACCGGCAAGAATATCAGCCTTAACCAAAACGTCTATGGTGTTGATCCCAACGATCATGCCATTTACCTTGATGTAAAACAGTATCTTGCCAATCTGCGCCAGGGTACTCATAAAACCAAGGAACGTTCTGAGGTTGCCGGAAGTACAAGAAAGATCAAAAGGCAAAAGGGAACCGGTACTGCGCGTGCCGGTGATATCAAGAACCCGATTTTCAGGGGGGGTGGCCGCACATTCGGTCCCCGGCCAAGAGATTACGGTTTCAAGCTTAACAAAAAGGTCAAGAAGCTTGCCCGAAGATCTGCGCTGTCTTACAAGGCCAAAAACGACATGATAAGGATTGTCGAGGATTTTAACCTGGAATCACCAAAAACAAAGGATTATATTGCTTTTCTCAATAATATGAAAATTAATGAGAAAAAGTCACTTCTGGTTTTAACCGAACAAAATAAAAACATATATTTGTCATCCCGAAATTTACAGGGCGTCAAAGTAGTAATAGCTTCAGAAATAACCACATATGACATTATGAACGCGTCTGTTCTCCTGCTTTCTGAAAGCTCTGTGGATGTTTTGGAAAATATGTTAAGCAACTAGAAATCTGGAAATAATACTGACATGGATATTCTTATAAAACCCATTATTACCGAAAAGATGACCGATCAGGGCGAAAAGCTCAACCGGTTCGGGTTCATTGTGGACAAAAAAGCAAATAAGATACAGATCAAGAAAGCTGTCGAGGAAATGTACGATGTTACGGTTGTTGCTGTAAATACTATAATATACGGAGGAAAAGCAAAATCAAGATTTACGAAAACCGGTATCATAAATGGCAGGACAAGCTCATTCAAGAAAGCCATAATCACACTGGCAGAAGGCGATAATATTGATTTTTACAGCAACATTTAGGGTTGGACCAACTATCGGCAGCCTGATTATAGAGAAAAATGGTTTAAAATACTTATAGGTTATTAAAATGGCAGTAAGAAAATTAAACCCGGTTACCCCGGGGCAGAGACATAAGATCAAGTCGACTTTCGAGAACATAACGACCGACCGGCCGGAGAAGTCCCTTCTTGCCCCAATGAAGAAGTCGGGAGGAAGGAACAACCAGGGGAAGATGACCATGAGGTACATGGGCGGAGGTCATAAACGCAGGTACAGGATAATCGACTTCAAAAGAAAAAAGGATGGCCTGGCTGCCGTGGTGAAGACAATAGAATATGATCCGAACCGTTCTGCAAGGATTGCCCTGGTAGTATATGAAGATGGAGAGAAGAATTATATCATAGCCCCGGCCGGCTTGAATGTTGGACAAAAAATCATATCGGGAAAGGATGTGGCCCCGGAAATTGGAAATACCCTTTTTCTTTCGGATATCCCCCTTGGAACGGTAATCCATAATATAGAGCTGAAACCCGGACAGGGTGCCGCTCTGGCAAGAAGTGCCGGGTCCTATGCACAGCTTACTTCCCGGGAAGGGAAATACGGTATCATAAAACTGCCCTCGGGCGAAATGAGGATGATACTTGTAACCTGCCGCGCTACGATCGGAAGCGTTTCCAATGCAGACAATGCCCTGGAAAGATCAGGAAAAGCCGGAAGAAGCCGCTGGCTGGGTCGCAGACCCAGGGTACGCGGAGTTGTTATGAATCCTGTTGACCATCCGATGGGTGGTGGTGAGGGACGTGCCTCGGGAGGCCATCCCCGGTCCAGGAACGGAGTGCCTGCAAAAGGCTTTAAGACGCGAAAGAGGAAAAAAGCTTCCAGCAGATATATAGTTGAGAAAAGAAAA
>SLGC01000082.1 GCA_007123885.1 Bacteroidales bacterium
CCGGTTGCCACCCAAAGGGTTGACCAGATGTTGCAGGGCCGGGCTTCCGGTGTGCTGGTGCTGAATACTGACGGCTCTCCGGGAGGTAATACTACGATCAGGATCAGGGGTATGAACTCGATCCAGGGAGGCAACGCCGCCTTGATAGTAGTTGATGGTTTCCAGGGGGGCGACCTGACATCTTTGAATCCGGGCGATATAGCATCGATCGAGATACTGAAGGATGCATCCGCAACTGCCATTTATGGTGCCCAGGGAGCAAATGGTGTTATTCTGATCGAGACAAAACGGGGTCGCACTGACAAGCCGGTAATTAACTATTCATCAGAATTTGGTACTTCCAGCATACTGATGGGAGGTATCGAGCTTATGAGTGCTGCCGAATGGGCAAGAGATCAGAACCGCTATGAGATGGCACAGGATTTTGAGCGTACCCCCGTACCGCTTTTCACCGAACAACAGATAGCCGAGTGGGAGAGAACCGGCGGAACTGACTGGATAAATGAGGTTTATCGAGCCGCCCTGACACAGAACCATAATATTTCCGTAAGCGGAAGGACTGACAACATCAACTATTTTGTATCCGGATCCTATTATGATCAGGAGGGTGTTATGGTAAACTCCGGATTCAGGCGTTATTCACTAAGGGCAAATATCACAGCCGATGTTACCGACTGGGCAAGATTTAATCTTAACTGGGACGGCAGTCAGCAAGATCGCCACGGGCCTCAGTTCGGGGGACAGCTGGACTGGCCGGGTAACCCTGTTTTGGGTGCACTTCAGTTCGCTCCCGTTATCCCTGTTCGTGACGAGGAAGGGAATTATTCCCGCCCACATACAGAATACGGCGAACCAATACTCTGGAACCCTGCTGCAAGTGCTCTTGAACCATTGAATGAAAACGGCAGGACTACCAATAATGTTAACCTTTACATGGATTTCCAGCTAGCCGAAGGATTATCACTTCGTGTTGGCGGGGGGGCCCGGTTCTCCGACTACAATGTAAGGAGGTTCTTCAATAACGAGACTCATTCAGGGATCACTTATAACGGACAGGGATATGCCTATAATTCCAATAGCAGGAATTTCCAGTCATCCAATGTCCTGAACTATACCAGGGATTTTGGTGAACACCATATAAATGCCATTGCAGTTGGTGAAGTGAAGTATTCCCAGTCTTTCTGGTTCAATGCGAATAGTCAGAATTTTGCAGTTCATGAAACAAGTGTATATAACCTTTCAGGAGCAGATATTCAAAGGACAGGATCGGGAACCGGTGAAAGGAAGATCAATTCTGCTTTAACAAGGATCAATTATGGATATGCTGACAAATATATACTTGCTGCCAGTTTCCGCGCCGACGGATCATCAGTTTTCGGAGCCAATACCAAATGGGGATACTTTCCTTCCCTGTCGGCCGGATGGAGATTGTCGCATGAACCGTTTCTGGCCGACCTTGATTTGTTCAGCAATCTGATGTTGAGGGCAAGCTGGGGCAGGACCGGCAACCAGGCAATAAGTAACTATCAGACACTTGCAAGGATATCCGGAGCCGGCTTTTATCCCTGGGATGGTGGCAATAACCTGAATCTCGGTTTTCAGATAGGATCGGCCTCAAACCCGAATCTGCGATGGGAAACCACTACCCAGACCAATGTTGGTATGGATTTTTCCATGTTCCGCGGAAGGTTAAGGGGATCTGTCGAATACTATGACAAGGTGACTGAAGACTTGCTGATGCAGAGGGAAATACCCAGGACTACCGGGTTGTCCAGCATTATTGATAATGTCGGATCAATGGGTAACAAAGGATGGGAATTTTCACTTGATGGAGATATCCATATCGGTCGCCTGAGGTGGACTACCGGTGCAAATGTTACCATGGCAACAACAACGGTGCTTGATCTCGGCGATGATGAATTTATCGCGTATGAAGCCGGTGGCTCGGGTCACAGCGTCAATATCCCGATCATGTTCCTGAGGGTAGGAGAACGTTTCGGTAATATAGAGGGGTTTGGCTACCTTGGAACCTGGAATATAGGGGAAGAACAGGAAGCTGCAAGATACGGGCAGATTATCGGCGAACCCCGGTACCTTGACGTAAATGACGATGGCAGGATTGATTATGATAATGATGCTATTGTCATAGGCAATGCACTGCCCGACTACATTTTCGGGATCAACAACTCATTCAGCTATGGAAACTGGGATCTTACCATGCTATGGCAGGGTACTTACGGAAACGACCTTTTCAATGTTGCCAAATCAAGAAGGATGACAAGAGCGGGAAGGGATACCGATAAACTGAACCGGTGGACACCAGAGAACCAGGATACGGATGTTCCTGCCCTTCACAGCGCACAGTGGAGACATGACTACAGGAATGCCTGGAACGAAGCAAATCCGGATAATCAGCTTGTAAGTACCATCACATTCCCTGCAGCAGGAGGCAATGCAATATCAAGGTGGATAGAGGACGCATCCTATATCAGGCTAAAGAACCTGACCATTGGCTATAATGTCCCGATCCAGAGGTTTTTCAGCAGCATGAGAATATATGCCAACGGTACTAACCTGCTTACATTTACAAATTACTCGGGATTTGACCCTGAAGTAAGCTCCTTTACCGGTGCTGACGGACAGCTTGGTACTGATTATAACAACTATCCGCCTTCCAGGTTCATTAACTTCGGCGTAAATGTTACATTCTAAAACCATCGAATATGAAAAAGAATATATATAACAGAATAATTATTTTCATGATTGCCGGTTTGGCAATCATGTCAGGATGCGATGTTCTGGATCTGGAAGAGCAGCCAAAAGATTTCATTGCACCTGATAATTTCTTCAATACGCCCACTCAGATCGAATCTGTCATGGCGGGTACAATGAGAAGATCATACAATAACTGGGGAGGATACAGCTATAATCCCGGGCTTCACCGTCATTCCGACCAGAACAATGGCGGCAACCTGGTTATAACCCAGAATTATCAAGCCGGTGTCTGGGCTTTGCATTACAGGAATATAAGTGACATAAATCATGCAATAAAAGCCATGGTCGACGGGAACCTTGACAGCTATTCAGCAACTGTTCGCAACCAGCTTATGGGTCAGCTTAAGTTTCTTCGTGCCTGGAACTATTTTCAGCTTGTCAGGCACTGGGGAGATGTACCACTGGTTACCGAGGAGACTGAAGATTATTTTGCAAATCTTCCCTCACGTACTCCTGTAAGGGAGGTTTACGATCTTATTGTTGCCGATTTCCAGGAGGCTGTAGAGAAACTTCCGGAGGATTGGGGATCGCTGGTCGGTAGACCTGCAAAAGATGCCGCCAGGGGATTGCTTGCAAAAGCGTATCTAACAATGGCCACCGCACCGCTGAATGATGCCAGCTATTATCCTCTCGCAGCAGCCATGGCCAAGCAGGTTATGGATGGCGGGCGCGCAGCACTGGTTGAAGATATAAATGAAGTTTTCAGCTTTGCTACCGAATATGGTCCCGAAATGCTCTGGAGTTTTAACGCCAATGAACAGCATCGATCAACCGACCCGAGGGTATGGTCGGGAATTCACGGATGGGGAGATTACTCCTATGACCGCTTTTGGGTGGATTCTATTTACCCTGAACAACCCCGTAAACATGCCTATGTTGAAACTTACAGCAGGGATGGGGTTCCTTTTGAAGAGACGGGCCGGTGGTCGATGGGTGTAAAGAAGTACCTCTATGATACCTGGGAAAACTTTGCCCGTGGTGTTACAACCGTGAATATGCCCATAATCAGGTATGCCGACGTGCTGCTTATTTATGCCGAGGCTGAGAACATGGCCAACGGAGGTCCCACTCAGGCTGCTGTTGATGCCGTAAACAAGGTAATTGACCGGGCAAATGGTTATGAACATAATCCGGAATATCCTCTGCTGACAACGGCCATGTCAAGAGATGATTTTGACATGGCGGTAATCCACGAAAGGAGCCTCGAGCTTTGTATGGAATACGACAGATGGCCCGATATGTTGAGAAAGAGAATTATAGCCGATGTTGTTCGTGAACATTATCTGGTTAACTACTCAGATCATATCTATCTGTTCCCGATACCTGACAGTGAGGTGAGGCTTAATCCCAATATTGTTCAAAACCCGGGATATTAATTCAGGTTTCTGTTTTAGAAGCAGCATACCGGAAGGGTAATGTTGCCGAACAAAAGGAATGGATGCACATATTTCATATTTATCATCCAGATGAAGGAAAATGTGCATCCATTTTCCAATATTAAGTAAAACCTCATGTCAACGGTTTGCTGGATATCGCCTGGCATATCCCCGAACCTGAATTAATCCCGAAAATCATTATAAATGTGGAAATTAGAGGAACCCGTGTTGTTTAATCTCAGGGTTGTGTTTTTTAAAATGAAACCCCGTCCCCTGGTTAACTTCAATTTATTCCTGGTTTTATTTTTAATGGTGATATTTTCAGGTTCCGGAGTAGGAAAGTCAACACTCCTACCAATGATAGCGAAGTTTACTGACGCGGATGTAAATGTTATCGCGCTTATAGGAGAGAGGGGCAGCGAGGTAAGGCAGTTTATAGAAC
>SLGC01000390.1 GCA_007123885.1 Bacteroidales bacterium
CAATTTCCTGCCCTGCTCCACGATCTATTTTTCCATTTTTCCCCTCGATCAATTTCTTTACCTCTTTATCTCACTTTCCATCCTCTACGATCGATTTTTCACCTTCCTCCACGATCAATTTCCTGCCCTGCTCCACGATCTATTTTTCCATTTTCCCCTCGATCAATTTCTTTACCTCTTTATCTCACTTTCCATCCTCTATTCTTTATTTCCTTTATACCATTAATACAATTTTTTGGCGATAAGTCCCGTGTTGCTTATACCGGATCACTAATTGATCATAGGTAATTATTGTTCTACTTTAAATATGTGTGCAGGAAAAATATGAGGGTTAAGCTCGACATAGTTCCACTCGCCATTCCAGTTATGCCGGTATCCGGTAAGCATATCATACATATTGTAGGTAAGGTCGGACGATATACCCATTTCGTGAAGGGGAACCTTTATCCAACTGCCCTGTGTTCTGTCAGGATCCATGTTCACCACTACCAGTATCCTGTTCTGTTTATCGTCATCTGTCTTACCGTAACATAAAAGCTGGTCATTATGTGTTTCGGCGAAATAGATGTTCCAGGTTGTTTGCAGGGCAGCATTTTCCTTACGGATTCGGTTTACCAGGGCTATAAGCTTCCTCATGCGCGTCATACTTTGCCAGTCCCAATGCTTTATCTCATATTTTTCATTGTCAATATACTCTTCCCTTTTTGGATGCGGAACATTATATAAAAACTCGAAAACAGGACCGTAAATCCCGTAATTTGATGACAGTGTTGCCGCCATTACAAACCTGGCTATGAATGCAGCTTCGTTTTTGTACTGGAGTGATACCGGAAGTATATCGGGTGTATTGGGCCAGAAATTTGGCCTGAAAAATTCCCTGCGGTGCGTTCTTGTAAGTTCCTGAAGATACTGCTCAAATTCCTGCCGCGTGTTCCTCCAGGTAAAGTAAGTGTAGGATTGCGTGAAGCCAATCTTTGCCAGCCGATCCATAACCTTGTACCTGGTGAATGCTTCCGCAAGGAATATAATATCCGGATGTTTCCTTTTTATCTCGGCTATCATCCATTCCCAGAACCTGAAAGATTTGGTATGCGGATTATCTACACGAAAAATACGCACCCCTTGTTCTATCCAGTAATCAACAACACTTTTCAGTTCCACCCACATGTTCCGCCAGTCATCATTTTCAAAATTCATAGCAAGGACATCCTGGTATTTCTTGGGCGGGTTTTCCGCATATTGAACCGTTCCGTCAGGTCTCCATTTGAACCATTGAGGATGTTCCTTTACATAGGGATGATCCTGCGAGCACTGGTAGGCAAGATCCAGTGCTATCTCAATATCATGCTCGGCAGCTTTTTTGACCACGTTATGGAAATCTTCAAGAGTTCCAAGCTCCGGGTGAATGGCTTTATGGCCACCTTCACGCCCCCCGATTGCCCACGGAGAACCCGGTTCGCCGGGCCGTGCTTCCGGTGAGTTATCCTTCCCCTTCCTGAAAGAGGCTCCTATCGGATGGATAGGTGGAAAATATAGAATGTCAAAGCCCATTTCTGCTACAAGCGGGATAACCGTTTCAACATCCTTGAATGTGCCGTGCTTTCCTGGGACACTTGCGGTAGATCGTGGAAAAACTTCGTACCAGCTGCTGAACAGGGCCCTCTTTCTTTCCACTTCAACGCACAGGATTTTTTCATACGTAGCTGCATCTTTGCGGTCAGTACACTGGTACATTACCTCGCTTACCTCATCGCTAAGCACCAGAGCCACAGCAGCGGAAGGAATATAATCCGTCTGACTGATAAAGGTGACCCACTGGTCAATTTTTTTCTGAAGGCCGGGGTCCGCCAGTTCTCTTGCTTCCTGCATCATCCCGACTCCTATCTTCATTTCCACATCTATTTCCTGGTTGGCTTCATATTTTATTTCCAGTGCTTTCTGCCAGGAGGCGAAATGATCTACCCATCCCTGGATGGTATATTCATACCATCCCATCTCTTCAACTTTGAACTCGCTTTTCCATAAATCGTTATGGTGAGGCTGCATGGTAACTTCGTTCCATTTTCTTTTCCCTTTTTTGCGGTACTGCAGTACAGTTTTTATTTCGTTGTGCCCGTCGGCAAAAATATCGGCACTTACCTCAACTTTTTCGCCGGCAACTCTTTTGGCAGGATATTTTCCACAATCTATTTCAGGGTGTACATTTTCTATGATAACTCTCTTCCTTCCAGCAATATGCTTCATAAATATTGAATTTGATCATTACAGTCATCTGCCGGACTATTAAACAAAAATTCCGGCTTAAAGTTGGCAACCGGTTATAATCACAGATATTTTTTTAACGGTAATGAACTTAAAATGTTCAATTGGAATTTATTATATTTGTACATACCCGGTTTGACTGCCTGAAATCGTTGCCATAAAATAATCGATTGGTCGGGCGGGATAATCGATTGGTCGGGCGGGGTCCTGCCAGGATATTATGACACGGCAGGGCCTTATAACCTGAACATATGGAAAATCTTGATTACGAAATTACTGTAAATTATTTTACAGCTGCACTGGTTTCAAAAAAGGGCTGGATTGACAGATGTTGCCTGCCTTAATCTATCGGCCCGGCAGGGTCCTATAACCTGAATATATGGAAAATCTTGATTACGGAGTTATTGGAAATTGTGTTAGTGCCGCACTGGTTTCAAAAAAGGGCTGGATAGACTGGTGCTGCCTCCCGGAGTTCAATTCGGCATCAGTATTCGGCAGACTGCTTGATGTTGACATTGGCGGTACTTTCGGTTTCCGGTGCAGTGATGATTACCGGGTTAACCAGTGGTACTATCCCGGCACAAATATTATCGTAACAAGGTTCGATAACGGTAAAGATGCCTTTGAGGTCAGGGATTTTATGCCCAGGTATTATCTTGAAGATGGAAGTTACTATGCTCCTCCGGATTTAATCAGATTTATCGTTCTTAAATCAGGCAACCCCGAATTCAGGGTGGTTTATGATCCGAAGCTTAATTATGCCAAAGGCGAGACCCAGACAGATGTAGATCCTGATTATATAAAAAGTTATAGTTTCGAAGGGAAGTACGAATCTGTATACCTTTATACCGATCTCGACAAGGATAGCGTCGCCGCGGGCAGGCCCATAAAGCTTACAGGCAATGCATTTTTTCTTTTATCGTATAACCAGAAAATACGCCGTCAGGATGTTTCCCGTATTTACCTGAAATATGAAAGGACAAAGGTTTACTGGCTTAACTGGACGGAAAGGACCATTCAGCTCAACAAGTATGATGATGTGATCAAGAGGAGTGCCCTCCTGCTTAAGCTGCTTACCTACCAGAAGACAGGTGCAGTTTTGGCCGCGGTTACCACATCACTTCCGGAGGCCATTGGCGAGGTGAGAAACTGGGATTACAGGTTTTGCTGGATAAGAGACGCGGCAATGACGATCCGTATTTTCAACCGGATAGCACATACGCGTGAGGCAATGGGATTCCTGAAGTTCATAATCGACGTGACTCCTGCAAAAGATGAACGGATACAGATCATGTACGGGATAAGAGGTGAAAAGGAACTCACCGAGTATACCCTTGACCACCTTGCAGGCTATGAAGGTTCTGCTCCGGTGCGCGTCGGTAATGCCGCTTACAAACAGAAGCAGCATGATATATACGGGGTGCTGATGGATGTTATCTACCAGGATATGAGGTACTACCAGGTATCCACCGAAAATGCCGAAGAGCTGTGGACTATCGTACGCGCCATAGTCAAGTCGGTTGAGATTAACTGGCAGAAGCCGGATAAAGGCATATGGGAGATACGTTCAGAAGGCCGTCATTTTACCTTTTCCAAGCTGCTTTGTTGGGTAGCGGTCGACCGGGCTATAAAGGTTGCGAGTATTTTGAGAATGGAGCGGTACCTGGATGAATGGACCAGGCTGAAAAACGAGATATGCCATGACATTATGACCAAAGGGTGGAATCCGGAACTCAACGCTTTCACCCAGTATTACGGCAGCAATGAAATGGATGCCTCCAACCTGCTGATGGAATCATACGGTTTCCTCGAGGCAAATGATCCGAAATTTATTGGCACCGTTGAAGCCACCCGGCGGGAGCTGATTAACGATGGTTTGATGTACAGGTACAAGAACGAAGACGACTTCGGACTGCCTTCTACCTCTTTTACCATCTGTAATTTCTGGATGATCACCAGTCTCTTCCGGATCGGGCGAAGGGAAGAAGCAGAGGAGATGTTCAACCATGTCCTTTCCTGCAGCAATCATGTTGGGCTTTTCAGTGAGGATATAGCTTTTGGATCCCACAGGCTGCTTGGCAATTTCCCCCAGGGATATTCCCATCTTGCATTGATCGAGTCGGCCCTGACACTGGCAGGCGGAACCACCTCTGAAAGCAAGGTTATCAAGTCCCTGGAAAAACCATAAATCCATTCGACAGGACGTATCCCGCCCTACTGATCTGCTGTCTCCGATGCATACTATCATGCCGGTCTTCTTATCCAGGGTGTATCCCATCTCGGGTGCAGCGACCTACCTGCTACCGTAGGCATACTCACTGATTTCCCG
>SLGC01000049.1 GCA_007123885.1 Bacteroidales bacterium
ACTTTGCCTGGGATCACCGCACCGAACTGGTGAACAGGGTCAATGCCAATAACTATACAAGCAGCTATAACTTTAATGCAGCGACGCCTGGATGGCAATTGGCAGGGTTTGATGACCGCCACTGGCAGCATGCCGTATATCAAACCGGCCCCGGAGTATGGCCCCCAAAACCTCCTGATTATGAGCCTTTCGCCGTTCAGCGCCCCTGGCTGCAACTTGTTCCCAGAGATCTCCCTCCCCTTGTCGAAACCGATGTAGATGCCTTTAAGGTCTGGAAGCTCAAGGAAGCGCCCCAGTACAGCAAATACAAGACATGGGGCGACCGGAGAATGCATGATGCGCTGCATCACTCCATGCAGGATGTGTACCGGCCGCTGAACAACAGCAGGGTAACACAGCTTGATGCTTTTCTTGAAGGGGAGAAACCATTAATCATTGAAAACTCCTATCCGCAGGAAAAATATGTAAAACAACCCGTCTACCATACCATGGTGGTTTTTGATTATGAGGAACTGGTAAGCGGGTATCCTTATATTGAAGCCAAAGGCCGCCCCGGAACCATTATCGATATTAACTATGTACCCTACCTGGTAGACGATGTGTTCATACCCGGCATCATGCTGGATACATGGGCTGACAGGATCATGCTGTCGGGCAGAGAAGACAAATGGGAAGGAACCGAGTTACGCCCTTTCAGGTATATGTCGCTTACAGTGAGAGGTGAAGGACCGGTTGAAATCAGCAGGGCAGGTGTTACAAGAGAGCAATATCCCTTTCAGCAGAACGGAACCATCAGCGTGCCCGGCGACCCTTTCGTGGAAAAGCTCTGGAAAGCGGGAGAAAAAACCATCCGCGCAGTTACCACCGACGGGTATACCGATAACTACCATGAAAACAGGCAATATGTGCAGACTTCATACTATGCTTCACGGGGCAATTACTCCTCCTTTTTTGACACCTACCTTCAAAGACGTTATCTGATCCAGCATTCGCAGGATCAGCTTCCCAATGGAATGATCCCCATGTGGGCGCCCTGGATCATATACGAGGGTAACCAGCAGATTCCCGGAATTTTTGAGGCCAACCATTTCTGGCTGATGGGCCTGAGGGATTATTTCCTGCATACGGGCGATACCCTGACAACCGGAGATCTGCTGATGAGCGCTGAAAGGTGTGCTGTTGCCATTAACAGGATGCAGCTTGAGAACAACCTCATACATAAGCCTCCGTATCCCTACTGGATTGACTGGGCCAAACTGGCACAGGGTGACCAGAATTTTATCATCAATGCACTTCAGCTCCTGGCTTTCAGGCAATATGCCGAATTGCTGACATGGCTGGACAGTCCCCGAAAAGCCGCCATATGGAACGAAGAAGCTGACCTGCTGGCTGTTTCCCTTGCCCGGTTCTGGGATGAAGAGGCCGGCCTGTTTGCAGACAATCTCAATAACGGCGTAAGGGACAATAACTTCTCCGAACATGCCAATTCCCTGGCTATTGTTACCGGGGTTGCCAGTGGGCAGCAGGTTCAATCCATACTGGATAAACTTATTAATAACCATCGTACCGGGGTAATGGAGGAGGCAACGCTGTTCAATTACTGGGTGGCCGAAGCGCTTGCCGGCGAAGGGAAGGTGACCGAGGCAATAGGTATGCTCAGGCGAAAATACTCCCATATGCTTGAAGATGAGCTGGGAACCCTGTGGGAGAATCCGAATCTTTTTGCTGAGAACGTTGGAGACAGGAGCTCATCGGCACCTGACAGGTTTACGGAAAGGTCATGGTCTACGGCACAGGCAGAAAATGCATTCCCCCCGAATATACTCTCCCGGTACATCCTGGGCCTTCACCCTACCGCACCTGGGATGAGCGAAATGAGGTTCAGCGGCTTTCTTTCTCCCTATAGTTCATTCTCCGGCACGGTGCCAACACCACATGGTAACATCCTGGTCAGCCTCAGCGATGGCCGGTATGAGCTGAATGTGCCGCCCGGGATCAATGTCTGGATATCGAAAGAGGAACTTGAGGACATGCAGATTCACGGAATAGTTGTGAATGGTACTTCATATGATACCACACAGATAGATGACAGACTAAATCTGGGCTCCGGCAATTTTACCATGTTAATACAATAATAGTTGGTCAACGATGCATTCCAGTTTCGGCAGGAATATCCCCTGGTATATGACCTGCAAACACTAAAAAAAGAAAAAACAATATGAATCATAAGAAACGCAGAGAATTCCTGAAGAAAGCCGGTTTGCTTGCTGCCGGTTCGGCAATGCTTCCAGGGTTGGCCGATGGTATGACCACAACAGAACATGGTTCTGTCAACCTCAAAACGGAACAATCTGACTATCTCCCGCCAACTCGTGCCCAGCGCAGCTGGATGGATCTGGGTTTCGGCATGTTCATCCACTTTGGCATCAACACCTACTACGGTCTGGAATGGAGCGATGGCACACTTGATCCTTCGGCCTTCAATCCCACTGATCTCGACACCGATGAATGGTGCCGTACGGCACAACATGCAGGCATGAAATACATCGTACTGGTGGCAAAACACCATGACGGCTTCTGCCTCTGGCCAACAGCCTTTACCGATTATTCGGTCAGCTCGACACCCTTTAAAGGTGATGTGGTTGGTGAACTGGCAGATTCAGCCAAAAGGTACGGGTTGAAATTTGGTCTTTACTATTCGTTATGGGACAGGCATGAACCGCTTCATGACAGCGATGAGTATGCCTATGTAGGCTTTATGAAAGACCAGCTTACAGAATTGCTGACCAATTACGGTGAGGTGGTGGAATTGTGGTTCGATGGTTTCTGGCGCAAACAAAATTCAGGATGGTCGCTGCCGGATGGCTCCCACACACCACCCGCTGATTTTGTAAACAACTGGCGCAGGGAGGGTGCGTTCAGGTGGCAAATGGACCACCTGTACCAGTTTGTTAAGCAGATCCAGCCTGATTGCATCATCATGAACAATGCCACCACCCGTTATCCTTCCCTTCCGTTGCATCCGGTAGATGCCCTTTGCGGAGAAAAGGCCACGGAGGTGAAGGATTTCAAGCGTGTATGGAACTGGCTGGGAAGAGACCGTTACTATCCAATGCAAATTGAGACAACCATGTCGCAAATGGGAAGAGATCAGTTTACTGATGGCAGTTGGTTCTGGCACGAATGGGATGATTCGGTTGCCTCCCGTGAACAAATTCTCGGCTGGCTTGACATTGCAGCAAAAATGGAAGCCAATCTTCTGCTGAACTGCGGTCCGGGTCCCGAAGGACGCTTGCGGCCCATCGACGTGGAGGTTCTGGAAAGCCTCAGGGTAGGATAAGGATGAGCGAAGCAGTCCATAATTGTGTGACCACGCAATATGTGCTGCACTACCCTGACCCTTTCCGCCGGAAGGCGATCTTAAACTTCACCGTAGTCCGGGCCTAACTGCCATGCAGCATGGCAACTAAAAACCATCCGGGCCGGGTCCCGGGCTTTACACCATCTGCCGGCACTGGAAATTACCGGGCCGGGACGATTTTTCACCTTTTTTCGCTTGCAGGTTAAGCAAATTTTGTAATTTTCTTACGGATATCTAAACCAAAGAATTATGACGAATGCAGCGCATGAAACCGCTTAAGGAAGGACTCGAGGGCAAGGATATTGCCTTTGTATATATTACAGGCCCCAGTTCACAAAGGGGCACATGGGAAAACATGATCCCCGATATCAGGGGGCATCATTATTATGTTTCGGGAGATGAATGGAACCAGCTTTCAGCTCATTTCAATATTTCCGGTATACCTCATTACGCGCTGGTAAATAAATCAGTCGCTGTAATCAATCCCCGTGTCGGCTTTATGAATAATGCCCGGCTGAAAGATTTACTGCCGGAGCATTTGAATGATTGATGAGGCCAGGCATCGGCCTGTTTGAATTCGGAGCCGCCAAAACATCGGAATACAATATTTTCACGTATAACATCATCGAATGCACCGGTGGGCAGAATTAACAAAAATAATTTCATTTATGAGAACAATTTCGAGAAGATCTTTTACCAGAAAATCTGCAGTAATATCAACAGGTATTGCTCTTACCCCTGCGGCCCTGCCATGGAAAAAGGAGCAGGATAAGCCCGGCATACCACTCGGAGGCCCTTTGTTTTCTTCGTTTAACAACCCTGACGATTGGATAAGGCGGGTCAGGGAATCCGGGTACACGGCTGCATATTGTCCCCTGGAACCCGGTGCCGGCGCTGATCAGATAAGGGCATACCGGCAGGCTGCATCAAAGGCTGATATAGTTATCGCCGAGGTAGGTGCCTGGAGCAATCCCATCAGTCCCGATAAAAACCAACGGGAAGCGGCAATTGACAAGTGCATTAAAAGCCTTCACCTTGCAGATGAGATAGGGGCTTCCTGCTGTGTAAATATCAGCGGTTCAAGAAACCCGAAGCACTGGGCCGGACCGCATCATGATAACCTTACCGATGAGGTATTTGAAATGGTTGTGGAAACAACCAGGAAGATCATAGATCATGTAAAA
>SLGC01000163.1 GCA_007123885.1 Bacteroidales bacterium
CAGGATATCCGGCTGGGTGATAACCAGGGATGAGTTGATAATTGTCGGGCATGCCGGACCGGAATTATTGCGTACCCGCGCATCATAAGTTCCGGCAGGAAGATTGGGAAAAACCGGGCTCGTCTGGCCGGTGGTGGCAAAACCCGTTATTGAAAACTGATATATTCCCGATCCGCCCAGAACATTGACAAACCGTATCTCGCCATTGTTCCCGCCATTACAATCAACATTGACATATTCCAGTTCGGCGGTTATTGGATCAGGCTGGTCAAGGACAAGATTTTCCTCGATAATGAAAATGCAGGAGGGATTGTCCCCGTCCCTTACCTGCAGATTGTAGCTGCCTGCAGTAAGATTATCAAACAGGGCTGAAGCCGGCCAGGATGAACCTCCGTCAATGGAATATTCATAATTGTCTGTTACGGCTGCCCAGCTTCCCTCGGGAAATATCTCTATCCATCCGGTAGCATCGCCATGGCAGCCTGTCACATCGGCACTGGAATAGGTTCCGCCAAGGGGTGCAGGCTCGGATATAGCATATGAACCGTCAAGAACTATAAAACAATCGGTATTCGCCATATCGCGTATTTCGATCGGGTAACTGCCTGCTGCCAGGCCGGTGAAACTGCCGTCTTCATACCAGATACCGCCGCCTATCCTGTATTCATATGTGCCGGAACCTCCTGTGGCCCCGGAGATGGTAACGGATCCATCGGCAAGGCCGTGGCAGGTGACATTTTCAGCGGTAATAACCGCATTAAGAATTTCCGGCTGAGATACGGTATAGGATCCTTCAAGCTCAACTGTGCATCCGGTGGCATCACGCATTTCAACAACATAATTGCCGGCAGAAAGATCAACGAACAGACCGGATGATTGCCAGTCCGTACCGCTGATGCGGTACTGGTAGCCGCCCGAACCTCCAGAAGGGTCGCTTATGGTGATTGTCCCGTCCGATCCGTCAAAACAGCTCGCATCGGTATGTGAAACCGCGGCATCAAGAATATCGGGCTGGGTAACAATATAGGAATTATCCAGTTCAATAACGCACCCTGTGGAATTTGCATCACGGATCTCAACAACATAATCGCCTGCAGCAAGATTATCAAAAAAACCGGTGGCTTGCCATACCTCGCCACTAATGCGGTACTGGTAGCTGCCCGAACCTCCCGAGGGATCACTAATGGTGATTGTCCCGTCCGATCCGCCGAAACAGCTTGCATCGGTATGTGAAACCATGGCATCAAGAATCTCGGGCCGGGTTACAGTATAGGAATCGTCCAGCTCAATAACGCACCCTGTGGAATTTGCATCACGGATCTCGATAGCATAATCGCCGGCAGCAAGATTTTCAAACAAACCAGAAGGCTGCCAGTCCGTTCCGCTGATGCGGTACTGATAGCTGCCCGAACCTCCCGAGGGATCACTGATGGTTATTGTCCCGTCCGATCCGTCAAAACAGGTAACGGGGCTGTGGGAAATGGCAGCATCAAGAACTTCCGGCTGATCTATTTCAACCATACCCAGATATGTAATACATTCATCGGGATAATTGGCGTCGCTCATCCATACCTGGTATTCTCCGGCTGAAAGGGATCCGAAAACCGTGCTTGACTGCCAGGCTCCTTCATCCAGACGGTACCGGTAACTTCCTGACCCACCGGTAGCCCCGGTAACCTCTATCGAGCCATCGGCTCCGTTATAGCAGGAAACACCGGTCGTGACCAGTCCTGCCGACATTGCATCAAAAACCTCTACCGCAATACTCTCTTCAGCCTGGCAACCCTTATGATCGATTACCGTATATGTCAGATCAAAAGTGCCAATATCGGGAGATAAAAAAACAGGATCTTCGATATCCGTCGAATTAAGATATATTGCCCCCCCGCCCGTCCAATTATGCGCATAATCTCCATTGCCCCCTGAAGGATTGCCATAAAGCTGACGGCCGGTGCCCGGACATACCTTTACGGGATCGGGTGAAATATCAACTTCAAGTGGAGTTGGCTGGGTAACCGTTACATCTCTCGAATAGGAATTGTCTTCTGCATCGATAATGCCAATGAAATACACTCCGGCGTTCAATCCGGCAAAAACCTGGATAGTTTCATATGACTCATCAATATAACCTACCACGGCCCCGCCCTTGTAAAGAGCGTATGCATAAGGTGGAGTGCCGCCGGATATCTCGATAGTTATGCTGCCTGTATATTCACCATGACAAACAACCGGCTCGGATATTACGGAAATAATATCAAACTGTCCGAAGGTTAAATAGCACTGGAAAAAGGACAGTAGAAATATTGATAATTGTAATGGTTTTCTCATATTCAATGTTTACCTTAATCGGTAAAAAGGTTTAACCCTTAAAGGGTTTCATAAGCTTTTTACGGAGAAACAAAGATTAAGTTTCACATTGCAACTGATCAAACTCTTTCATGCAGACATAGCGGGAAATTAAGCAACTGATCCGGCCTCTGTTTACGGGCTGCCGGCAAGTGAACTACCCATTAGCTAAAGACTAATGGGCTTCGGACTTCACAGGCTTGTGCTTCTTTTCAGAAGTCTGAACTGAGCCTCCATCTGTGTAATCGGAGAGTCCCTCCCCGATTATTCTTAATCCTTCTGCAAGGCAGGTTTAATTCATTGAGAAAACTGATAATAAGGCCGGTTCAGGCGGGTTAAACCTGCCACGGTACAGGATATCCCGGAACTCTTCCTTATTTTAAATGAAGATTGGCAAACCTGATGAACTGTTCCCAGTCATAGGGAAGCACAGAATGGGCACCAGGCCTTATGTGAAAACCGATGGTATTCATGACCGGATTGTTCAGAGCGGGCATCTCCCCTGAAGGCAGTCCATCTTTTCCGAAAAGGCGGTAGGCCTCAGTGGCATAATGGCCGGAGAGGTATTCACCTTTGGGATCAGCCCACCGGTCTTCTTCAGCACTGGCAATATAAACGGGCCTGGGAGCCATTAAAGCGATCAGCATGTGCTGGTCGACCGGCAAAGAATCTTCATCCCAGTCAAACCGGCTGTTATTTTCGCAGAGCCAGTGTGGGAAATTTTCGTTCATCCTGCCAAGTCGCTCGCCGAACCTGCGTCTTGAAAGAGCTGCTCCCCCACATCCCGAGTTGTTTGAGATAACCATAGCAAAACGCTCGTCAAGTGCACCGGCCCACAAAGCTGTTTTTCCCAGTCGGGAATGTCCCATCACAATAACTTTTTCCTGGTCAATACCGGGATCCTCTTCAAAATAATCCATTACTCTTTTCAAACCCCAGGCCCAGGCGGAGATTGCCCCCCACTCCCCGGGAAGAGGTTTTTCCTGCCCCTCACTGTAAAGAAGAGGGTGAACACCAACGGTAAAATCATCTTTGTCAGGAAATACGTCTCCATAATAGAGGGTGACCAGCCCGTATCCCGAATCTATGATCTGTTCAATATCCCATCTGCCTTGTGCATCTCCCCGCGACTGTTCTGTGGCCCGATTATCCTCTATCCCGCGCTGCGGTGAATTCCTGACCCAGGACCTGGTGGGTGCGATCTCCGGATCGTTACTGACAGTATGGTTGCCGCCAAAATTATAGCCAAGGAAGACCGGTACATTTGTTGCGCCCCGTGGTAAATATTTAAGCAGGTGAACTTCCAGGTTCCTGCCGTTTCCATAGAATTCAAGGATTACCTGTTTCCTGACTGCTTTTCCTCCCAGGGCATTTTCATCCCGTTCAATGATACGGAAGGACTCAATATTCAATTCTCCGGGAATTTTTCCATACATATACTCCTCGAACATGGAGAGGATCTCGGGACGCCGGATCCTGTTCCACCTGCGTGAATTCGTAATTTCCCGGCCATTTTTGGATACAAGCAGCTCCGGTAAAGTATATTCCGGCACCTTGTCCTCATCATAATTGGTTTCTTCCTGGCCTGAAACGGCAAATGTCAGGAAGGTGCAAAACAAAGTCAGATAAATAACAGGCTGTCTCATTTTATAGTAAATTTTGGATTAAAAATACTACAAAAGATTTAAGAAAAAACAAAACCCGGTAATATTCTGGGTGAATATTACCGGGAATGCCGGAAGAATAAAAGTAAAGGCTGGTTATGATGGTTGGCTTATTCTTCCTTTGAATACGTGGTTTTTATAACAAGATGAAAAAACTGTGGGTAAGGTTGCAGGAAACTGTAATTTTTTTTCGAAATTATTAACATTAATAAATAAGTAATTATCCCTGTGATGGTTCCGGCTTATACATGGAATGAATCATCCATGTGCCAGTGTCAGACAAAAAGAGATGAATAAACAAGGGGATACATCCCTATGCAATGCCAAAATAACTTAAATGCAAAATATATATGCATGATTTACAATCTTATAGCTAAAGTTTATACGGATGAATCCCCATCAGACTTCGTCAGACAAAAAGAGATGAATAAACAAGGGGATACATCCCTATGCAATGCCAAAATAACTTAAATGCAAAATATATGTGCATGATTTACAATCTTATA
>SLGC01000134.1 GCA_007123885.1 Bacteroidales bacterium
GGATGGCCAGTCCCTGCTTATAGGAAGGGCTGAAAAAGAAATACCCGCTCAAATATATAAGGCCCGGGTTACTCTTGACATAAAACCATCGGGTCAGGATAAGGTCAGGATCCGGTTTTTTCCGGTTGAACTTGATCTGGAAGGATTAGATTGTTCCAATCCACAATGCCTGAGTGGTTTTGGATTTACAGGGGTATATGATATTGGTGAGGACCCGGAATCAGTGGTGGAAGATGAGCATGGTTATGAGGAAATATACGGTTATGAGCTGATGGAAATAGATTTCCAGTTACTCCAGGATATTGGCGCCGGCGGTGGTGAAATCCCACTGACTATCCCAATAAGTGTTTACAAGACCTACAGTGAAGTACATGAAACACCGACAGGACCTATGGAGGATGTTTACAACTTTCGTGTAACCGGCTGGATAGGAACTCCACCTGCAGATAAATAGAGATTCATCGGTACATACCCTGAATTTTACATTCATTAAACATTCTTAAACTGTAGAATGAATGCCGTTATTTCTTTGCGGGATCAGCAGGGGCCTTCAGAAGCCTCCTTTCGGGAAAAATCCTGGTCTTCATGGGGAAGAGTGTGATGTGGCATTGCAAAAAGTGCATCTTTTGCGGTCATGTAAATTTTGTAATCATATTGGGAAAGCATATTGATGCAATTATTTTTTAACTCCTCACCATGAAAAGTAATTAAAAACTTCGGGTGGTATTTTTGTATGATTCTCACGCAGCCCAGTAATATTGATTGCTCTGCACCTTCCGCATTGATCTTAATAAAATCCGGTGAATCTGTTTCACCGGATTTCAATAGATTATCCAGGGTATTGATGCTGACTTTCATTTTTCCTTTCGGGGATAAGTGACCGGTGGCGCTTCCCTGGGAATTGTCAAAATATCCCTCCCCAACTGTATCCGATATGCAGATATCAAAGACCTTTACGTTATTGCACCCGTTAATTCGTATATGCTTCCTGAGGAATACCAGATTCATAGGTGCCGGTTCAAAAGAGAATACCTTCCCCTTCCGGCCCACAATTTCGGAACATAATACCGAGAAATATCCCACATGGGCACCTATATCGTATACGGTCTCTCCTCTACTGACATTTTCACTTAAAGTGTCGGTGTCCCGTTTCACATAATTTCCTCTGACAAATCTAATACCGGTGGTTACACACCATTTTTTCCCCTTTAATGGTCCATTCCGGATGGGTAAGGTGATTGCTGAAAATCTTAATTTAAAGAGATGCTTTAATTTCATGTGGTTTCAGAATAAAAGTAAATGGTTGGATTTATATAAGGAAATCATATTCTTTATCATGAATTGTCACGGTAATCATTATGTTTACTCATGAAACCATTTGGGATGGGTTTTTTTATGAATTCCGGTTTACGCTCTGCGCAAACATATAGATTTTTTGTGGATTTAGCATATCCTGCCGCCGGATATGGCGGGTTGTTTAACGGGAGGTTGGCAGATAAATAATTTCAGTGGTATATGAATCAAAAACTTACTAAATATTTATAACTTGTCCTGATTTGGTGAAAGATTCCCATAAGCAGCGCCGCCATCCAAGCATGTGTTCCTTTATGGGTGGCGAGTTTTCCGTTCACTTCCCCGAAAGGGATATTAAAGCAGTATCAGTATACTCTGGCTTTAAGTAAGTATGACCATTAACCTAAAGTGAGAATTGAATTATACAAAGTCAAACATATAACCAAAAACCATAATGTTCTTTAATCATGAATATAAATAAAGGCACAGGATTTATCGCACCTGCCCTGTTCAGCGTTGCACTGACTGCGAATACGGGCAATACGTCAATGATGCCAGAAGGTAAATCCGACAGGCCAAATATCATCTTCATTTTGACTGACGACCAGCGTTGGGATGCCCTGGGATATGCCGGAAATGAGATCATCCATACTCCTGAGATGGACAAACTGGCCAGAGAGGGAACAAATTTCCGGCATGCAATTATAAGCAGCCCGATATGTTCTGCCAGCAGAGCCAGTATCTTCACCGGCCTGTATGAGCGTACACATAAATATACCTTTCAGACAGCTGATATCCTGTCCGAATACATGGTCACTTCATATCCAAGGCTGTTACATGAGGCAGGTTATTACACTGGTTTTATCGGGAAATTCGGTGTGAATTACCAGGACAGGGAATCTCTGTTTGATGTGATCGAGAGTTTTGACCGCAATAACCGGTACCACGATTATCGCGGTTACTTTTACAAGACACTCGACAATGATACCGTGCACTTAACACGTTATACCGGCCAGAAGGCACTGGATTTTATTGATGCCGCGCCTGCCGGCCGGCCATTCTGCCTGTCGCTGAGCTTCAGTGCACCCCACGCCCATGACCCGGCTCCCCTGCAGTGGTTCTGGACCCCGGAATCGGATCACCTGTACCGTGACATGGAAATGCCTGCCCCTTTGATCTCAGACGATAAGTACTTCGATGAGCTCCCCCTTGCCGTGCGCGAAGGTTTTAACCGGCTGCGATGGGGCTGGCGTTTCGATACCCCTGAAAAATACCAGCACAGCATGAAGGGCTATTACCGTATGATCCATGACATCGACCTGGAAATCGCCAAAATACGGAATAAACTCAAAGAAACCGGCATGCACGAGAACACGGTGATAATACTGATGGGCGACAACGGGTTTTTTCTTGGTGAACGTCAGCTGGCGGGCAAATGGCTCATGCACGACATGTCCATCCGTGTGCCGCTGATCATTCATGATCCGAGGGCAGGAAAGGCCGCCGATACGGAAGAAATGGCCCTCAACATTGACATACCCGCCACCATACTCGATCTTGCCGGCGTGGACATTCCCCGGGAATACCACGGAATAAGCCTGATGCCCCTGGTAAACCGCTCCGGTAGTTTACGTCGCGATACGGTGTTGATAGAACATTTGTGGGAGTTCGAACACATCCCGCCGAGTGAAGGGGTTCGTACCAATGAATGGAAGTATTTCCGTTATGTGAACGATCAATCGCTGGAGGAGCTATACTATTTACCTGATGATCCCCTGGAGATAAACAACCTGGCCCAAAACCCGGGTCACCGGGAGGTGCTGCTTGCCATGAGAAACCAGCTTGAAAGCATGATTGACAGGTACGCGGACCCCTATTCGGGAACTCCACACGGACTGATGGTTGAGTATATCGGGGAACCTGCCGATGTTAAGATCACTTCTGCAAAACCAGGGTACAGCTGGATCGTTCCCGGTGAAGCTGAATATCAGAATGCATACCAGATACTGGTGGCATCATCGCGAGAAAATATCGACCTTAATATCGCCGACGTATGGAATAGCGGTAAGGTCAGGGAAGGCAGGTCATCGTCAGTGGAACACGGAGGACCGGCCCTGCAACCGGAGACGACCTATTACTGGAAAGTCAGGATATGGGACAGCCAAAACCGCCTGTCGGAATACTCCGAACCACAAAAATTCAGAACAGACGATTTTATTCGGGATGTTTCCCGGTGGTGAATATCCGTATTTTTTACTAACTTAACATCCGGTTACCGGTTAAAAAAACTACTTAAAAAAGGAGGTAAATATGGCAACTTACTTCTTATTCGGGAAATATTCCGCCGACGCCCTGAAAGAAATGGGTGCAGGCCGGACTGAAAAAGCCCGCAAACTGGTTCAAAAGTTTGGCGGGGAGATCAAATCAATCCATGCTCTGCTTGGTGATGTGGATCTGGTGATAATTGCTACATTTCCCAGCATGGAGGAAGCAATGAAATTTTCACTGGCACTGGCCAAATCGACAGGAATTGCGTTTTCCACATCAGAGGCTGTCGATGTGGATGCTTTTGATAAGCTAATTTCTGAGATCTGATTTTAACACTCCGCAGTTATTATTTTCATTGGTGTAACCAACTGAAAATCAATTTGTGATCCACCCAGGGCAGGGTGGAGGTGTTAAGATTTGTTTCGATCAGCGGGCCTGATGAAGCAGTTTCAATATTTTTATCCCTGGTCACGCCAGTCAATAACCGGCCAAAGGGATCAGCGATCCTGATGTAGCAGTTTCAATATATCCTCCCATACCTGACTTTCGACAGGTATGCCATTTTCTGTATTTTCCCGTCTTTTCTGTAAAACCCTTTCACCGGGATAAAATACCCGGTCTGCCTCTGAAGCAGGAATGGAACCGTGAAGGTCGTCTATTACATTCTTAACCAGAGTTTCAATACTGGTTGAGTGATTAAACCGGGATATGTCAATTGCTATAAAGACCTGGGAAACCCCGTATTCGTCTTTACGCCGGCTGATCTGAAAGGTCGGGTCGCCACCCGAAAGCACTGCTCCGATTATATCGAGCAATAAGGAGAGGCCGGCTCCTTTCCAGAAACCGGCGGGTAACGAGCGTCCGGAATCCAGTATGGCATCAGGATCTCTTGTCATATTTCCTTCATTATCAAACCCTCCTGCCAGGGGTAACTCCTGCTTTTTCATTTGA
>SLGC01000254.1 GCA_007123885.1 Bacteroidales bacterium
AATTTTTTGTTAAACAAATTATTTGATTATAACCTTTGATTATCACAATATCATGCCGACAGGTTTTCTATTCCTCATTCTTTATGGAATCCAGCAGGAATGTGACCCTTTCGGGAACAGGCTTATTAATGTTCAGTAATCCCATCAAAATATAAGTAATGAGTGATACCAGCACGGGAAGAGCAATTGAAAGAGCGAGGCTGTCTATAGTAACGATCCTGGTAATTATAAAAGTCAGGAAACCGAGACCGATCGAAGTAATGGCAGCCGCAGATCCGCATCTTGCAAAAAACGGAATAAGTCCCAACAGCATGGGAATGGCAACAGGTCCGACAAGTGCACCGAACCATGAAATAATAAGACCAAGAACACCTCCAAAATGCTCATGTTGTGATGCAAGGATTATCGTCAGCAATGTAAAGGAAAATGTGGTTGTCCTTGCTACACGCAATGAGATGGACGCCTTTTTGAATCTGGAAGATAACATGGGGAGAATATCCCGTGTTATTACCGCCGAAATGGTGTTGATATCCGAAGACGTCATAGACATGGTATTCGCAAACAGTGATGCCAGTACCAGTCCCACCAGTCCCACAGGAAGCAGTTCCATTGTCAGCAGTCCGTATGATTGTGTCGGATCTTCCAGACCGGGCATAAGGAGTGGTGCAGCCCACATGGGCACGAACAGGATCAGGGGCCAGACCAGGTATAAAGAACCTGACAGATAAGCTGCCTTGGCTGACTGCCTCTCGTCGGGTGAAGAAATATACCTGGTGGCAAGGTTCCATGTCCCGCCATTATAACTGAGGAAGTTGATCAATAGAAAGGCAAGGGCGAATCCTACTACATAGGGTTCATTAAATGGCTGGGAATGCGCTTCCGGAAGCTGATCCCAGAAAGTGAACAGGGAATCTATCCCGCCCAGATGCATCAGCACAACTACGAACATTATAATTCCTGCTACCAGCTGGACCAGAAACTGTGCGAAGTCTGTAAGAATAACCGCCCATAATCCTCCAAATGTCACATAAATAATGGATACCCCTCCGGCAATAAGTATTCCCGTCACAAGGGGGATCCCGGTAAATACATTAAGCAATATTGCAATGGCCGCCCATTTGGCTGCCACATCAAAAAGCTTCAGGATCACACCACTCCATGCCATCAACTGCTGGGTAAAAAGATTGTAACGGTTTACAAGGTATTCGAGCGGTGACTGGATCCGGTACCGTTTTCTCAGTCGGACCCAGAGAACCGGGAAAATCTTTGCCGATACAATTATGGCGATCCCGATTGTGAAGGCCCACCATATATATAATGAAAATCCGTGAGTGTAGGCCAGTCCGGCATATGCCACAAATACAGCCCCGCTGTACCCTGATACATGATGTGATATCCCTGACAGCCACCAGGGGAGATTTCCTCCCGCAACGAAATAATCTTCAAGGTTTTTGTTCTTTAGCCATGCGAAAAGGCCAATTACTATCATGGCTAAAAAGAACAGAAAGATTACAAAGAAATCAAGTGAGCTAAGTCCCATAAGCTTAAAGACTTCCTCCGGCCTTTTCCAGTACCTCTCTTACCTGCACAGGCTGGCCACCCCTGCGTCTGCTTTCATCTGCTGCTTCCATAAAGGCAAAGATCTCAATTGTTTCTTTTGGGCAAATTGGCGGGTTGCCGGTCCTGAAGAACTTGATTACTTCATCAATCAAAGGGCCGTAACCCGTAGAGGGACCAATTTCATGAATGCCCCGCTCACCGAATGCGGTTCCTCCAAAGCCTGCCCTGCCGGCTCTTATGCCACGGAAAGAACCAAGTCTTCCATCCTCCCATGTCCCGACGACAATATCGGTATCAGGCTGATGAACCCTTGTCACCTCCCTGCAACCTTTACCCATTACCGTGAAAAGCATTTCCACTCCGTGCACTCCGTACCAGGCAAGATCCATATGGGAAGGTTCGATGGCACAGGGTCCGTAGGTATCCGAACCAAGTATCCTGCCCACCGTCTCGCCAGATCGCAATTCATAGGTATGCCTTGCCCAGCGAAGAGAAGAAGAAGAAAACATGGGTACATTATACCTTTCTGCAGCTTTATAAATGGCAACCGTATCCTTCAATGAACCGGCAACAGGTTTATCGATAAATACGGGTTTCCCGGCCCTGAATACCTCAAGTGACTGCTCAAGGTGAAGATTGCCGTCATTTGTTTCAAGAAGGATAACGTCGGTTTCCGCAAGCAGTTCAGCTATCGAGTCAACTATCCTGATGCCCATTTTTTTCATATCCTCAATATAACCGGGGATCCTGCTGTAGCTTGATTCTATGGTCCGGCTGCCGTATGGATAGGCTGCTACCACGCTGTAACCACTGACGTTGGGATTTTCAGGGTCGTTTATCAGCCTGGTAAACGCGATACTGTGAGATGTGTCAAGGCCTATCATGCCAATTTTGACATCCTGGTTCCCGCTCGCGGAAGTCATAGCGAATGCGGTGGATCCCACCCCGAAGGTGAGGCTGCCGGCAAATGACTTCCTGAGAAAATTTCTGCGGCTTAAAATTGAATTCATATGTAATTGTTTAGTTTATGGTCGTAAGAAAATGTGGCCAGCGAAATATTGGCAGATCAAGTAACGGAACTCCAAAAATAATTCAGGTCTGACCTTTAATTTTAAAACAAAAATAAATCAGAAAAATAACATCGACTTCAGGTCAACATCAATTCGACAAGCAGGTTTGTTTGGCGAACGGATATAATTATCTGACTGACCCCGGGTCAATGTCATGCCCGGCATGTTTCAGTTACAATCTCAGTGTGCCGGTCATACGGTCAGTTCCCAACCGGGTTCGTATTCCCTTCCCCATAACTGACCTGCCTCAGGATCATCCATTACCCTTCCGTTCATGGGATTCACCCTCAGTGTCCTTCCCACCCGGTGAGCTATATTGCCCACATGCAGCATGGTAACACTGATATTGACATCCTCGAAATCGGCTACTGGCTTACGGCTGTTGCGGATTGCATCGCCGAAATCGGTTATATGAATAACATCCCTGCCAAGGGCCGGGCCCCTCAGGTCGACAGTACCTCCCTCGTCACCATCGGCAAATCTCTTGATCTCATTATTTCGGTTATCATAAACAATATATTCATTATTGTTAATAACCATTGTCCCCTGTTCACTATGGAATGACAGGGCAGCGCCAACGCCCTCGATGGGACGGGTATTGCAGCTCTTGCCTTCCCACATGATGGTCTTATTCTCGGGAAAATCAAAGGTTGTTATCTGCAGATCGGGAGTTTCCCAATCATCGCGGTATGCATAACGTCCTCCCAGTGAGCTGACTTTTATTGGATGTGTTACCCCAAGGCCGATCCTGGCGAGATCAATAAAATGAGTACCGTTATTAAGCAATTCACCTGTACCCCAATGCCAGAACCAGTGCCAGTTATAGTGGATCAGGTTATCACGGAAAGGACGCCTGGGTACAGGTCCCTGCCAGAAATCATAATCAAGGTTGGCAGGAACAGCCACAACCCTTCCATACCCTATAGGTCCCCTGTTTGCCCCGTACCAGGTTCGCGCATAATGAGGATCTCCGATTATTCCTGACTTAAGGTCCTGCATCGCCTCCCTGACATAGGTCCACGACCTTCGCTGGGATCCCATTTGAACCACCCTTCCATATTTTTTCTGGGCTTTCACTACAAGCTCCCCTTCGCGGGCATTATGACTGCCGGGCTTTTCAACATAAACATGCTTGCCGGCCTGAAGGGCCATAATAGTTGCAGGTGCATGCCAGTGATCGGGCATGGCAATTACAACGGCATCGACAGTCTGATCGTCCAGGGCTTTCCTGAAATCTTTCACCCCGGTCACATTTGCCTGCTGACCACCATTTTTTACTGCATCTATTCCCCTTGCAATGGCCTCGTCATCAACATCACAAATATAGGCCACTTCCATGCCGGTTGTTCCAACGAATGCTCTTGCAAGCTGGGCTCCACGGGACCAGGTGCCGACCACGGCGACCCTGATTTTCTCATTTGCCCCAATCTGCCTGGCTGAAGCAAAGCTGTAGCTTCCCAGTAAACCGACACCGGCAGCGGTAGTAGCAGCTTTTTTTACAAATTCCCTTCGGTTATAATATATGCTCATGATACAAAAAATTTAGTAGGCCCGAGTCATTGTCAAGATCTATTTGACAGGGGCAGGATTAAGTAATAGATAAAGTTTTAATAATCAATGGTTTATAATTTCCGCAAACTGAAAATGTACATATAAATACATAAGGCACGGATTTCGGCCAAGATACAAAAAAAAAAGCATTTGCAAATACTAACATGAATATCCTTCAGGGGCTGAGGCAATAGCCGGTCTTTCGGTCAAAGCCCAGCCAGGGCATCACCGCTAAAATCGGACTATCCACCACCGGAGGAGGTGGCTTTAACCCCGATTTTTGCTTCGCACCACGAATTTTTTTGATCGCACATGCCTTTCGGGCAAAGCCCCACCAGGACATTACCGCGCCTAAAAGACGCGGGTTTTTAAGATGAACTAAAGATCAAGTTGTGAGAAAAATTTTTCCCTGTTGATAAAAAATTGGATCACAATGCTTTTTTTATAGATTTCATTATGGATGACAACTTTCTCCTTCCCGGAAAGTACCCTTCTTTTCCTGTAATATTCAAAGAAAAGGGAAAAGAATGAAATATGTGATCTGACAACGGCAAAAGCCATTGCAAATGAAAAAACAGATAGAAATTTAATTACCGACAGCCAGTCGAACATCAATCGCACCCAAAGCAGGTAAAGTCTTCCGGGGGGCAGGTTTTTGAGCAGCATAAGCAGGCTGTTGCGGAAATTAAACCATGTCTTCCGTGGATTTGTTTCCGGAAGGGTACCCCCGCCCAGATGGTATACTTCGGATGAAGGTACTATCCTGATATTCTTACCGGCGTTTTTGAGCCTCCAGCAAAGATCTATCTCTTCCATATGGGCAAAGAACTCTTCATCAAAACCACCTGCAGCATGCCAGTCGGCCGACCTGACCATCAGGCAGGCGCCGGTCGCCCAGAATATTTCCCTTTCATCATCATACTGTCCGGTGTCTTCTTCCACCACATCAAATATTCTGCCCCGGCAAAAAGGATAACCAAGGAAATCAATAAATCCGCCGGCTGCCCCTGCATGTTCAAAAAAGTTCCTTCTCTTAAGATCCTTTATCTTCGGCATGCATGCGGCAACATTCCTGTTTTCCTCCATCAGTCTGAGAAGCGGTTCTGTCCACCCCTCCGTGACCTCGACATCGGTATTTAGCAGAATGAAATAACCGGCCTTGATCACTGCAAGGGCCCGGTTATATCCACCGGCAAAACCATAGTTTCTGTCAAATTCCAGTACATGCACATCCGGATAATGTTCTTTCAGGAATTCAAGCGACCCGTCGGTGGAATTATTATCCGCAACCCATAGGGTAACATGATCGCCCCTTGTGTGTCCGGCAACCGAAGGCATGAATCTTTTCAGATACCCAAGACCGTTCCAGTTCAAAAGTATTACGGCCAGCTTCGTCATATCTGTTCCATGGTTTTTTTATGTTTCCACCTCTTGTGAGACCACAGCCAGTATTCAGGTTTTTTGATAATCTGTGATTCCAGGAGCCTGATATGTTTTTCTGTTATTTCAAATTCAGAAGTTTCTCCCGGCTCTTCGGTCACCGGAACTACTTCAACTTCATAATAACCTCTTTTAACCTTGTTAATGGCGAAATATACAACAACCTGGTTCAGTCTCCGCGCTATCTGTTCGCTTCCAAGCATTACCGGTGTATCCTGGTTGAGAAACTTTGTCCAGTACCTTATATGTTCCTTTACCGGACGCTGGTCGCCCAGGAAAAATGTAATTGAAGGTATATTTTCCATCTGGTGCTGAAGCATCACCTGGTAACTTCTTATAAGAGGCACTGCCTTTATGCCAAATCTCTGCCGGAGGTTCTTCATGAAATTATCAAAATAGACATTGTTCAACGGTTTGTACAGAGCCAGAACCTTGTACCTGGTATGAAGAGGCAATGAAAAAAGCAGTTCCCAGTTCCCGTAATGCCCGAATACAGCCACGATGCTTTTTCCCTTTTCAAAATATTGATCAAGGATTTCAGTATTTTTCCAGGTACATCTTTCGGACAGCTCATTTTCATTCATACGCGAAGCAGCGAATGATTCAACTAGTGAATCGCACATATGACGGTAATAACCCCTCGCTATCCTTTTAACCTCCGAGGCTTTTTTCCCAGGAAAAGCATTTTGAATATTGTTCAAAACGATCTTTTTCCTGTAACCGGGAAAATACCAGGCAAGAAGAAAGAGAAAATCAGAAAAAAGGAACAGGATCCTCAAGGGCAGCAGTAATAACGGACGTGACAATCCATAAAAAATATAAAAACTCAAAAAATGTGCCCATGACCTGATGTTGAACATATTGCAGATATTAAACAAACTCTGACGGGGTAAAGATATATATTCCGCATAAAATCCTAACGTTTTGTACCGGCCGGTACATTTGGTGCAACATATTGAACATCCCGGGGGTGTCGTTTTACTTTCCACCGGCGATGTGACCAGAGCCAGTATTCAGGCTTCTCCTTGATCTGCTTTTCCAGCATCCTTACATGGGCATGTGTTATCTGATGGCCGGTTGTTTCCCTGGCATTATCAAAAAGAGGAATAAAATCAAACTCGTAATAACCGCGCCTTACCTTGTTCATTTTAAAATATACAACCGCCATGTCCATTTTTCTGGCCAGAATTTCGACACCTGGGTAAACCGGAGTATCCTGATTCAGAAACCCGACCCAGTAAGCCTTCTCCCTGGGAGGTGCCTGGTCGGCCATAAAAGCATTAAGAGTGGGTATACCTTTTTTGTCAAACTCATAGATCTTTCTTATGGCCATTTTCATGGGAACGAGGTTGGCCCCAAAGCGGGTTCTCAATCTGAGCATCAGTCGCTCGAAGATATTGCTTTTCAGCTGCCTGTATACCGAGATGCACCTGTAACCTGTCAACACCGGAAAACCGCACAACCATTCCCAGTTCCCGTAATGACCCATGATTGCAGCTACATGCCTGCCTTCACTGAAGTATTTTTCAATAACCTGCGGATTATTATATCTGACCCGGCGCCCTATTTCCTTCCTGCTTATTCCCGCCAGGTAAATTATCTCGACCGTCAGGTCGCACAGATGCCGGTAAAACCGCCGGGCTATAAGGTCAATTTCACCCGCTGATTTTTCGGGGAATGAATTTCTGAGATTCCCATATACAACCTGTTTTCTATAGCCCAGGATATGAAAGGCCAGAAGGTAGATCAACCCGGATATTACATATAATACCCGCAGAGGTAAAAGTGCAAGAGCCCGTAAAACAAAATAAACCAGGTAATACAAAAAACCTTCCATTTAATTACAGTGAAAAAGCAAGTTAATAGATCCTCCAGTTTTATTGACCTGTGTTCGATCTCACGTGCAGGCTGTATTTCGTCCGTTGGTCAGTTTCCGGATGCACCGGCATTTGGCCGGACATGATATTTTTTGTGAGACATCGCATCATGCATTTCATTACTAGATTTATTTCAGGACTTACCATGACCTTTCATAAATCGTTTTACGGTAGACATAAACTCGTCAAAAACAACGGGATTTGAAGCTATCAGCTCTCCACCGAAAAGGAAGTTGTTACCTCCGGTAAAATCGCAGGTCCTCCCTCCTGCCTGTCTTACTATAAAAGAACCGGCAGCCAGATCCCAGGGACTGAGGCCATACTCGTAAAAAGCATCAAAACGGCCGCAGGCTACATATGAAAGGTCAACAGCGGCTGAACCCAGTCTGCGCAAGCCGTGTGAATTTTCCATAAAATGCCTGAAAGAATTCAGGAACGGCTCCATATTTCTGAAATCGGTAAAGGGAAATCCGGTTGCAATAAGGGAATCACTTACATTGGCTGCTTTTGAAACTTTTATTTCACTTCCGTTTAGAAATGCAGGAGCACCCTCCCATGAAAAAAAACATTCATCAAGGTTTATCTCATAAATAACACCCAGCATTATTTCTTCATTGCGGGCCAGTGCGATACTTACTGAAAATGGGGGCATTCCATGAATGAAATTTGTAGTGCCATCAAGAGGATCAATAATCCAGTTCAACCCATTACTGTTTTTCTTACCCGTTCCCTCTTCAGCAATAAATCCGGCTTCGGGAAGCAGTGCCTGAAGCTTTTCAACAAGCATGCCTTCAGCCTTTTTATCCACATGTGAAACGTAATCATGTACACCTTTTGCCTCAACACTTTCTCTTCTGAAGGATTTTCTTTCGGTCCGGATGAAATCGCCGGCTCCCCTTGCAATATCAATTACTTTTCTACAGATACTTTCAATGTTCATGTTTTAACTTATTTATTGAACCGATTTATTATAATCCCTTTCATTATGCCGTCTTCGCCGGGGGCCAGGAGTTTTACATCAACTATCCTGTTCACTGCATTCTGTTGTGCAGGAGCCTCTACCCTTACGTAGTTTCCCGTGAATCCGTACATTCTTCCCTTTTTATTCACCGCCTCGAAAAGAACCTTGTGTACCTGACCGCTGCACAGTTTTAAGAATTCCCGGTGTTTTTCGCCGGCGATATCATGAAGGATTCTGCTACGCCTCTCCATTTCGCCGGGCACTATTTTTTCCGGCAATTTTGATGCTCTTGTATTGCTCCTGTCGGAATAGGAAAATACGTGCATATAGGAGATATCGCAACTTTTGATAAACTCAACTGTTTCCTGAAAATCAGCTTCTGTTTCGCCGGGGAAACCCGTAATCACATCAGCACCTATACCTGCCTCCGGTATCCTTTCCCTGATCCTTGATACCCGGTCTGCAAAATGTGCTGTTGAATATTTCCTGTTCATTTTCTTCAGTATGGTGTCGCAACCTGACTGAAGGGGTAGATGAAAATGGTGGGCAAATCTGCTGCCTGCAGCCACAAGATCAATGATCTCGTCGCTGAGAAGGTCGGGCTCTATTGACGATAACCTGATCCTTTCGAGCGATTTTACTTCCTGAAGCTTTTCAAGCAGCTCCAGCAGGCTGCCGGACCCGCGCCTTCCGAAATCACCAATGTTAACTCCTGTAAGTACCACTTCCTTTGTGCCGGAACGGGCAATCTCATCCGCCTGAAAAAGTATATCATCGATAACGGCGCTCCGGCTGGGTCCCCTGGCATGGGGAATGGTGCAGTATGAACAGAAATAATCGCAACCGTCCTGTATTTTCAAAAATGAACGGGTGCGGCCCGAAATGGAATATGAGGATGAAAAAGTTTTTTCAGTGGAAATATCCCTGGAAAATACTGCAGCTTCACCTTTTTTCCTGAAATCACGGGCAAGATCAAATATCTGGAATTTTTCACCCGAACCAAGTACCAGGTCAACACCCGGAATTTGTGCAATCTTGTCCGATTTTAGCTGTGAATAACATCCCACTACCGCCACGTAACTGCCGGGCGACTGTTTTACGGCACGGTTGATAATGTTGCGGCATTTCTTTTCTGCACCCGAAGTAACAGTACAGGTATTGATAACGACAACATCGGCGGGACTGTTGAAATCAACCTTGCAGAATCCCTGTCCGGCAAAAAGACGCTCAATGGTGGATGTCTCCGCAAAATTAAGTTTGCAGCCCAGCGTATAAAATGCTACTGTGCGTGAATGCTTCATTATTTTACCAGCCTGGTAATATAAAGGATTTTTATGGATCCCCCTGATACAGGACTTCCTGAAATTTTAATAAATGCAAAGTTACAACCAATTTGAAAAACGGTCCCAATCATGCTGTTTATAAATAGCAAATTTTCGGATGTCCGTGAAACATGCCGGTTTTCCCCGTTCTCAAACAACAGACCGGGCAATGTGCCATACCGGTCCTGCCAGTCAGGGTGCCATACCGGTCCATTCCCTGTTAAACAGCAGTCTTTTTGTTCCTGTAATCATTATACAGAAGATGAACAATTCCATCGGAGACGCCTATCTTGGGAATAAGCACTTTTTTTGACGCAGACCACTTCATTATGTTCAAAAAAAGTTTTGTGGCGGGTACAATCACATCGGCACGGTCGGGATTGAATCCCAGTTTATGGATCCGCTCCTCAATTGTGAACGACTCAATATAAGAACAGATATTTTTCAGCTGTTTGAGGCTCAGAGCCATGCCTTCCCTGTTTCCTGAAAGCTTGAAGATCTTGTTGATATTTCCGCCTGAACCAATTATTTCTATCGGCTTGTTCTTTTTGGGAATTTTTTCAAGGTACTCTTTCATTCTATGCATCTCCCTGTTGCTTATCTCACCGTTTAAATAACGGATCGTACCGATGTCGAATGATTCGGAACTGACAGCGACCCTGTTGGAAAATAAGGTCATCTCCGTGCTGCCGCCGCCAACATCAACATACAGGTAGGACCGCTTCTTATCTATCATTTCTACGATCCGGTTGGAATAAACAAGCTCGGCTTCCTGCCGGCCGTCAATCACTTCTATGGAAATGCCCGTCCTCTCCTTTATATACTGTATTACCCGGGTTGAATTTGCAGCCTCCCTGATTGCAGAGGTGGCACAGGCCCTGTAGCTTAACACATCCTGTACTATCAGAAGATGTTTGAATGCAGCAATTGTATGCATAAGTTTCTCAACTTTCTCGGTCCTTATCACCCTTTCCCCGTAAAACGCATCTTCTCCAAGCCTCACAGGCATCCGCACAAGTGAGGACTTTCTGAAAACCACCTCATGCTTATTTTCTATAACATTCATAAACAGCAGTCGCACGGCATTCGAACCGACATCTATTGCGGCAAATTTCAGTATTTTCAAGATAGTAGTATTTAATTTATATTGGAAATCCACCGTCTATAGCGGGTGGTAATTCACTTAAACCGATTTGCTTTTCAGATATTTATAAAATTCATGCTGGGACCGCACGGAAGGCTTGTCATTGCTGCGATACCGGTTATCCTGGTTACGGTTCAGTATACGGGCCTTCACATTATCTCTCCATTGAAGCTCAATTTGGGTCCTGAGCTCTTCCTGAAGGTCGGGATCATATACGGGACATGTCACCTCGATCCTGTTGTCAAGATTTCTGGTCATCAAGTCGGCCGAAGAGATGAAAAACTGGTTTTTTCCATTATTGCAGAATACGAAAATCCTTGAATGTTCAAGAAAAGTATCCACTATGCTGATGGCCTCAATATTTTCGCTAAGGCCCGGTTCCTCAGGAATAAGTGAACAAATACCCCTTACTATCATCCTGACCTTCACCCCTGCACTGCTTGCGTGGTATAACTTCTTAATCATTTCCCTGTCTACCAGGCTGTTGACCTTGATGATTACCCAGGCGTCACCGCCGCTTTCCTTGTTCCTGATCTCATTATCTATAAGATTCAGCAATCGCCGCCTTGCATAGTTGGGCGATAGGAGCAACGATTTGTAAGTAAAGTTCTTAAAGGTATTTTCGAAAAAAAGGAAAACCTTTTTTACCTCCAATGAAATTCTTTTATCACAGGTAAGCAGGGTTGTATCTGAATAGACCCTGGCGTTGTCTTCATGAAAATTGCCCGTGCTTATACCCGCGTAATTGACCAAAGTCCGCCCCTCTTTTCTTGTTACAAGCACAAGCTTGCAGTGAACCTTTAGTCCCCGTATACCGAAATGAACCCTGATACCCACCTCTTCCATCTTTCTTGCCCAGTATATGTTGGCCTTCTCATCAAACCTGGCCTGAAGCTCTATTACCACCGTTATCGTCTTCCCGTTCCTGGCAGCATTGATAAGTGCATTGATTACCTTTGAATTCCTGGCGACCCTGTAAAGGGTTATCTTTATCGATACAACCCTGGGGTCAATGGCAGCCTCCCTCAGCCAGTTGATAAAGTCCATAAACCTCTGGTAGGGGTAGTGGATCATAAGGTCCTTTTCTGCAATAACCTCGAAGATGCTGTTTTGCGGCTTTAATCTCCAGTGGTGAAGTGGCGAATAAGCCTGATTCACAAGATGGGGCAAACCAAAATCGGGAAACCCCATGAAATCCTTGAAATTATGGTATCTGCCCCCGGGTATCAGGTTATCATCATCATCAAGATCCATTTTATTGATGATATATTCAAAAAGATCGGCGGGAATTGACTGATCATAAAGGAATCTTACCGGTTGTCCCTTGTTGCGGCGACTGACACCTGCAGATATCTTTTCGAGGAAGCTCTGGGAAAGGTCATTGTCAACATCAAGTTCGGCATCACGGGTTATTTTTACGGTATATGCCTCGAAGCTGTCGAAATGAAAAATAGCAAATACATCGCTAAGGCAGAATCTGATAACATCATCAAGGATTATCAGGTGTTTTTTGTTCCCATCGGAAGGCAGCACAAGAAACCTTGGAAGAGTTCCCGGAATTTCAATAAGGGCATATTCCGGCTGAACCTGCTTTCTCGCACTGGTAAGCCTGGTGGCAAGATATATTGCCTTATCCTTCATATAGGGAAACTTCCCGACATTATGAAGCATAATGACCGAAAGTACCGGCCTTACCTCCTCTTCGAACCAGGACCTGACAAATTCTGCCTGACCGGCATTAAGCTGTTTCTCGTTTATAATAAAGATATTTTCCTTTTCCAGTTCACCGATCAGTTCCTGGTATATCTCCTGAAATTGTCTCTGCTGGTCGATGACAATCTCCTGTATACGCTTTAAAACATTTTTGGGCTTGTCACCGATAGTTTTTCTTATATCGCGGCTAATGTTCCTGTCATAATCCATCATACGCTTTACCGTGGCAACCCTGACCTTGAAAAATTCATCCAGATTGTTCGAGAATATCCCAAGGAACTTTATTCTCTCAACCAGTGGCAAAGAGGGATCGGCGGCCTCCTGAAGAACCCTGTGATTGAATGAGAGCCAGCTGATCTCCCTGTTGATTATTTTACGTTGTTTTGCCATTTCCCGATCACAATGCATCAGCAGGCATAATTGAAATATGCCGCTGTAATTATCCCCTACCTGTTCTTTGGAAAATCAAAAAAAGAATCCGTCACATTTGACCTGTGAATATCTTCCCATTCCTCCGAATCAAAACTCAACCCGACAAGTCCGCAGGTGGGAATGTTATTAACGGGATCATGGAGAAAATAGTTTGCCAGATGAGTAAAATCAGGATTATGACCGAAAATCATCAGTGATGACACCCGGTTATCGACTCCGTAAATGATGTCCAGAACAGACTCTTCGCCACCCATGTACAGATCTTCCATTATTCGGAATTCATCGAAAGGCACCATGAGTTCCCTGGCAAAAATAACGGCGGTGTGCAGCGCACGGTCAGCCGGTGATGAAATAATCATTCCGGGTTTATCCCCCCTTTTCTTCATGCGTTTTGCCATCTCACAGGCATTTTTTATTCCGCGCGGAGCAAGAGGCCGGTCGATATCATCAAGACCGGGGTCATCCCATGAAGATTTGGCATGACGGTTAATGAACAAGGTTCGTTGCATTTGCATTATATATTAATGTAGCTTCCTCCCGGCTTCATCTTACCCGGGCTGATTTCAAAAATACCAAATAATTTGTTTCCGGCTTTACAGAGCTTTATTAAAAGTATTAAATTTGCTCTCCTAAGAACTTTTTATTTTCATTCAAAAAACCGGCTTAGAAGAGATGGATACCTTAAAAGCGATCGTTACACGCAGGAGCATCAGGAAATTCAGGCAGAAATCTGTTGCCCCGGAAGCACTGAGAACCATAATCGAGGCAGGGATGTATGCTCCCTCTGCCAGGAATGAGCAGCCCTGGCATTTTATCGTGATAAGCGAAAGAGGTATTCTGGATGAGATCATGCATGCACATCCCTATGCATCCATGCTTGCCCAGGCGCCGGTTGCAATCCTGGTTTGCGGAGATACAAACCTTGAAAAAAGTCCGGGATACTGGTCCATAGATTGTGCCGCCGCCACCCAGAACATGCTGCTGGCCGCACATGACATGGGCATAGGTTCGGTATGGCTTGGTGTGCACCCACGGCAGGGACGAAAAGACGCCCTGGGAAAAATATGCGGATTACCTCACCATGTTGAACCATTTTCACTGGTTGCACTCGGATACCCGGATGAAACGAAAGAAAAGCCCGACCGTTGGCGGGAGGAAAGGATCCACACTGACCGGTGGAATGAACCTTCCGGCCGGATCGTTTGAGCTTCACCTCTGAAGTGGCGGATGCAATAACAGGATGGAATTCCCTGACAAACTTTTATGTTTCTGAATTTATTAATTATCAAATACATGGATTACGGGGAAACCCTCGAATACCTGTTCAGCCAGCTGCCGATGTACCAGAGGATCGGGAAAGCAGCCTATAAGGCAGATCTGGATACCACACTGGCGCTTGATGAGTATTTTGGAAACCCGCACAGGAAGTTTAAAACCATCCACGTTGCAGGTACAAACGGCAAGGGATCCGTATCCCATATGCTTGCCGCTGTTTTACAAAAATCCGGCTATAAAACCGGGCTTTATACTTCGCCTCATCTTGTTGATTTCAGGGAAAGGATCAGGATAGACGGCGTTGAGGTTTCCAGGAAATATGTTGTTGAATTTGTAGAAAAACACCGCCATATTTTTGAAAAGCTTTCACCATCTTTCTTCGAAATGACCGTTGCCATGGCCTTTGATTATTTTGCCGTTGAAAAAGTTGACGTGGCGGTTGTTGAAACAGGTATGGGCGGACGGCTGGATTCAACAAATATAGTGAGTCCGCTTGTTTCGGTTATTACAAACATAAGCCTCGATCATACCGAGTTCCTGGGGCCGGCCCTACAGGATATTGCCCGTGAGAAAGCAGGTATAATCAAAAAAGGCATTCCCGTGGTAATTGGTGAAATGCAGGAAGAGACCAGTGATCTGTTTATTGAGGTTGCACACCGCCAGGATTCGGAAATCTATTTTGCGGCTAAAAAATTTTCCTGCGATCATTCATTAATCAGCGGGGCGTTGCAATCGTTTCAGATAAGCAGGAATGGAAAAGTTCTGTACAGTAAACTGGATACCGACCTTCTTGGCATATACCAGAAAAAGAACATCCTGACCGTGCTCCAGACCATTGAGAGCCTGAAAAAGAGAGGTTTACCCGTTGAACGGAAGGCTGTCCGTGCCGGACTCAGGAATACAGCCAGGATAACCGGCCTTTCCGGACGGTGGCAGGTAATAGCAACAGATCCCCTTACAGTATGTGATACCGGGCACAATGCCGGGGCCATATCCCTTGTAATTGAACAGATAAGGGCTACACCGCATAAAAAACTTCATATGGTCATAGGATTTGTAAATGACAAGGATATTGACGTGATATTAGGATCACTTCCTGCAGAGGCGTTATATTATTTTGCCAGGGCCTCCATTCCAAGAGCCCTTGATGAGAACCTGCTCATGGAGAAGGCTTCCGCCGCAGGGCT
>SLGC01000167.1 GCA_007123885.1 Bacteroidales bacterium
AAAGAGATCCTTGGGGCAAAAGAATCAATTTCAAGACGCGCATCGACTCCCGTACGCAGATACTCCAGTCCGTCAGCCAGAGTGTATGCCAGCTCTATATCTGCAGAGGCACCCGCCTCCTGCATATGATATCCTGAAATGCTGATAGAGTTAAACCTGGGCATTTTTCTGGAAGTAAACTCAAAAATATCGGCAATAATGCGCATAGAAAAATCCGGCGGGTAAATATAGGTGTTCCTGACCATAAACTCCTTCAGGATGTCATTCTGAATAGTCCCGCAAAGCTGCTCGATTTTTGCTCCCTGTTCAAGACCGGCTACAATATAAAAGGCCATTACAGGAAGAACAGCACCGTTCATGGTCATCGATACCGACATCCTGTCAAGGGGGATGTCATCAAAGAGTATCTTCATATCAAGAATGGAATCGATAGCTACACCAGCCTTCCCGATATCGCCCATAACACGCTCATGATCCGAATCATACCCGCGATGGGTGGCAAGATCAAACGCAACTGACAAACCTTTTTGTCCGGCAGCCAGGTTCCTGCGGTAAAAGGCATTTGACTCTTCGGCCGTGGAAAAGCCGGCATATTGTCTTATGGTCCATGGCCTCATAACGTACATGGTGGAATAAGGCCCGCGAAGGAAAGGAGGTAATCCGGCAGCATATCCAAGATGTTCCAGGCTCTCGAGATCCTTTTCCGTGTAAACAGGTTTAACAGGTATCTGCTCTGTCGTAATCCATTCTGCAGAAGTTGTATTTTTGCCTGAACCGTCCGGTTGACCGGTTCTCTTTGCTGAAAGTATGTCTATTTTTTTATAATCGGGTATCATAATCAACTATTATATACCAAGCTCTTTTTGAAATTGCTGAAGGGTTTCAAGAACGTTGGACCTTAAATGAATAAAATGATCAATCCCGCCATCCTGAAGCTCCCGGATACTATCCTTCGGATAACCCGCTACAACAAGTATGGCCTTATCTTTCAACTCAGCAGAAATTGAAGGGATCGCAACGGGATAATCCTCATCCGAACTGCAGAATACCACTATTGAGGCATTTTTTTCAAGGGCCTCCCGAACCCCCCTGGCCGGATCGCTAAAACCGGAATTTTCTATAATCTCAAATCCTGCACATCCAAAGAAGCCGGCAGAGAACCCTGCTCTCGCCTTTCCCATTGTCAGATCACCGAAAGTAAGAAGGAATACCTTTGGCACCGGTACCGCAGATTTTTCCGTTTTTAGCCTGAGCTGCTCGAACGCGCTGGCGCCACGGTATTGTTTCAGGGGAGTAACAAGTTGATCCTGCAATTCCGCCTGCTGGTGCGATCCCACATCAGAATCAATACTTTCAGCCATTTTTTCAGATGGGTCTGCGTAATGATTCGTACCCACAAGAATGTGCCGGCGGGATTCTATAAACCGATCTCTTTCCCGGGCTGTCTCCTCTATTTTAGTCTGAACAAGCCCTTTTTTGAATGCTTCAGTTATGCCTCCTGCCTCCGTTGTTTCAAGAAACAGCTTCCATGATTCCTCTATCAATGACCCGGTAAGCGATTCGATATAATAGCTGCCCGCCGAAGGATCGGCTACCCTGTTGAAATATGCCTCTTCCTTAAGTACAAGCTGGATATTGCGGGCTAAACGTTCCGCAAATGGCGAAGATCCCTTTTTGAAAGCCTTGTCAAACCGCCCGATCTTAAGGGAATCTGCACCGCCAATCACGGCAGCCATGGCTTCGGTTGTGGAACGCAATATATTTACATAAGGATCATAGATGGTTTTATTCCACTCTGAGGTAACTGCATGGATAAATATTCTGCCGGCAACAGCAGGGTCAACACCCCAGGCTTCTGTCAACTTTGACCAGAGGTATCTTGCCGCCCTGAATTTGGCAGTTTCCATAAAAAAGTTGCTTCCTGCAGAAAATGTGAACCGGATTTTGGGGATGATCCTTCCGGCCGGAATACCTGCCGAGGCAAGCCGCTGAAGATATTCGGCCCCGGCGGCCATGGCATAGGCAAGCTCCTGCACTGCCGATGCTCCGGCATTATGGAACAGTGACGCATTTACATTAAGAACAGTCATATTCGGCAGCAGGCCGGCATTCCTAACCAGTGAAACAGCCTGTTCGAAAGCTTTCTGTTCATTACCTCCGGGATAATTCCCGGTCAGGAACAGCGTTCCGAGAGGATCATATTCAACCGATCCATGCAGATGCGACAGTGCACCTCCTCTTGAGGTGTTTTCATTTTCAAGCAAAAGCGGCAGATCTGCATGGAAACCGGAGGATATAAAATTAATTTCGGCCGAGGCAAGACAAATATCCCTTAGTAAGGCACCAATACTATCCTGTGAATAATCAAAATTGTGATCCAGGATAAATCCTATTGAGGAGGCCCCTTTCCCAAGTGCATAAATGGCCGCTGAATTTGCAGGATCCGGATTATCCACTTTAATATCCTGCCTTACCAGCCAGTCGCCCGAAGCCTTTTTTCCAAATTCTTCAGACAGGAAACCTGTATGGCCGGTATTTTTCAGATCCCCCTCCCGGTAATAGGGACTTACCGGTATATTTTCAATTGTTTGATATATCAGTTTTTTTTCATAATCCGCACCCTTCAGATCTTTATTGATGAGTTCCTCCCATTGTTCATCTGATACTGGCGGAAATATGTTGAAAAGTTTCTCTTCCGGATTTTCGTGCATTTTATTCTGATATTTATATGCGGCCAAAAATAAACTTTAAATGACCTTTTTGTTAATGATTATTATCATAAAGGGCTGCAGGGAATAAATGACTTAAACGATGCTGCCGCCCTGTATGACAATATCAGGCATAAGCCGGAATAAAATCATTATCACGGCAGGTCAAAGTTAAAAAAATTACATTAGTTTAACTTAAAACCCGCGACCTTTGAGTGCTGTCAGTCCTGGCAGGGGTCCTGACAAAAGGCAGGTGAGGATGGTTACGTGACGGTAGACCCGGATCGGCTTTAGCGAATTTCTATTTTACAAGACTGAGCCCTTCCAGGGCCGAAGCATTATTGGGAGTATGCATCAGTGCCCGCTCAAAAAGGATCCTTGCCTCCCTGAGCTGTTTCATTCTGTATTTGCACCAGCCAAGCATCAGCAATCCGTCCAGATCGAAAGGGTAAAGATTGACCACTTTTTCCAGATGCTGGTTGGCAGTCACATATTCCTCCCTGTTATAATATATTACACCAAGCCTGTAAAGTGCCACAGAATTGTTTGGTGTTATCTCCAATATTTTTTCATAATGCCCAATTATCTGATCCCAGTTGCCCATTGCTGAAAGAGGATAAGCTACCCCAAAACGTGGTTCTACGGCATATGGCATAATATTGATCGCCCTGTTGTAATAGGATACCGACTCAATAAATGAACCTGAAAGGTAGGTTATCCAGCCCAGGCGCAGATTGATCTCATATGATTTTTCATCATAGACTTTTCTCAATGCTTCGGCCGATTTCTGAAGTTCCCCGGTCCTTTCCATCGCATAGCTTTCCTGGAAAGCCCTGATCACCCTGTCTGAATTCTGTGCCATAAGTATTCCCGGTAACAGATGCAGAAATACCGTTAATGGCAGCATCTTGAATATCAATTTATTATACTTCATTATTCTGATTTGTAGTTTATATACCTTCATTATATTTTATTTAGTGCATTACAGATCCCTTTCGGGGAAAGCTTCGCCAGGATATTATCGCACCCGGAGAAGATGCCTACAAGACTGATTAAAATTTCCATTTTATGCCGCCTGTTACCAGGTGACTGACCAGGTTCATCTGATTCACAGGGGTACCGGCATCATTATCCGGAATGAACCTGCTGCGGGAAACCATATAATTGTAATTCACAAACAGGTCCATCCCCTTATCAAAAAAGGGCATGATCAGGGTAACACCATATTGTTCACTGGTAACTGCAGGTTCATTATAAATTACCGATGCCCGGGGCCCTGCAAAATTCTCCCGGTCTCCCCGGCTTGCTCCCACCTCTGTCCAGAGCCGGGAAAAAATGCGGAAACCTATATCCTGCGAAAAGACCCACCTCCCGTCATCCATGGGAATATCCGAGTACAAGGTCAGGGTGGATACGCTGTAAAGATTAAGATTGCCCAGCGGCAGTAAACCCAGGTACATGCTTCCCTGCATTTGCGGCTGACGGTTTATGTATGAATACCCGGCAAAAATGCCAGACCTGATCTTTCCCGAAAATTTTTCTATCCCCAGGCTGGCTGCCACATCATTCAGCGATACATGCTGCCGCATCATGAACACCCTCCCGCCCCTTCCCGCTGTTTGCGTATAGTAAGGGATCCTGACATTAACATAATGAACCGAAGGTACCAGGTAAAACCCCTCACCAACCATTATCCTGCCCGAAAGATAATACTGCATCTGGCTGAGGCGGGCATCCCTTTCAAGATCCGGCGAGGCATCCTCCTGCCGGTATACAAGGTAGGACTTTGACAGGTAA
>SLGC01000402.1 GCA_007123885.1 Bacteroidales bacterium
TCCATGTTTTAGATCTGTTTTTAAGTGCAACCCTCTCTTTTTACTTTTTTTCAGGCACCTCATTCTTCCTGTAGGGATAAACACCTTCAGCCCAGTTGCCTTCTGAAAGCAGCTTGTCCAGGTTGGGATGGTTAAGGAAGTTTATCCCCATGATCTCATGCATCTCCCTTTCGATCCAGTCGGCTGCCGGAAATATCCCGGTCAGTGATTCTATCTCCGGATCCTTTTCATCAAGCAGCACCCTTATATTAATTATATTTCCGGATGAATCATCGCTGAAGTGATATATTACCTCGATACCTCTTTTTGTCTGCATTGCTGTGGCTATAATAAACCTCAGTCCCATGCCGGTATGCATCGACCGGGACAGGCCGACAATTGCCCCGGGTTTCAGCTGCACATACAATCTTTTTTCCCCTCTCTTCTCAACCCCGAGGATATCCTGTCCAAAACTTTCTTCAACTGCCTTTAAAAAATCTTCTGTTTTCAAATTGCGGTTATTTTATTGGTGACAATGATCTGTTTCAAAATGGTTATTTTTTAAGGGTGACTTTTTCATTTGTGACGATTTCATTTTCGACGATTTCATTTTCGTCGATTTTTTTGGTATGGTCCGGTGAAGGAATTTTTTTCTTCCCGAATTTTGCTTCAACTAGTTTTGCCAGGCCGGCAAGAATAGCTTCCGGTTTTGGCGGACAACCCGGTATATAGGCATCAACCGGGATTATGTTATCAACCGGACCGGCGAAAGTATCACCTTCGGCAAAAATGCCACCCGTACAGCCGCATGCCCCTATTGCAACCACAAGACATGGTTTGGCAGCCTGATGATATACCTCAACAAGTCTCTCCTTACCCTTTTTGTTAATTGAGCCATTTACCAGGATCACATCGGCATGACGTGGTGAACCCACCAGCAGCATCCCGAACCGTTCCACATCAAACCTGGGATTAAGGCATGCCAGTATCTCGATATCACAATTATTGCAGGAAGCCCCTCCAAAATGGAACAGCCAGAGTGACTTTTTCATGCAAAAACTTTTTATTCCCACGACTGTTAATTTTACGGTGATATTTGATCCTGTTTATAGCAAGCTGTCAAGACAAATGTGTTCACGTTGTTAAAGGTTACAGGCCAAAATAGCTCAGTATTATGGCAATTATGACCAGTCCGTTCATCCAAATGAAAAAGAAGCGCATGGCCTGTCCTATCTTCACCCTGGGATTTGTATTGCGGATAAGGACAAGCAGCAGGGCAACAGAGAGTATCTTCAGCAACGACCAGAGGAGAGATATCCCGTCCACGGGCAGTCCCCCGAGCAACAGCACCGCCACCAGCGCTGTCAGTACAAACAGCATTATATATTTTGTAATCTTGATCAGTGCATATGGAGGACCTGAGAATTCAATGAAGGCACCCTCCGACAATTCGGTTTCGGCTTCGGCAATATCAAAGGGAACCATTCCCATCTTTGCCTGCACGCAGAATATCATGGCGACAAACAGCAATATTCCGGAAAGGCTGCCTGCAAGTACACGGTTTTCCTGCTGAAGGGCGATAATTTCATAGAGGCTGATGGTCATACCCGATTTCAGGATCACTGCTGCAAAAATAAGCAGGAGGGTAAGCTCAAACCCGATAAGCAACTTGATCTCCCTGGATGCCCCGACTGCCGCCAGGGGATTGGCCGAGGCCAGCGCACCTATTGCCCAGGAAAGTGAAGGAATAGTAAGAAGGTAAAAGATCACGATGATGTCGCCCCTGAACCCGGCGGATATGCCAAAGGCAGGCAAAAGGATAAGAACCGCCGAGACCGATGCCCCGAAAAGTCCGGCAACCGGCGCCGCGAGAAAGGTGATTACAGATCCCCTTGCGGGGACTATGGTCTCCTTCACAAGAAGCAGTTTCATTACGTCATAGAAAGGCTGCATCAGTACCGGTCCCCGCCGGAACTGCACCCAGGCCGTTACCTTGCGGTCAAACCAGCTCAGGAGACCCCCGACAATCCCGGCAAACAATAAACCGGGAAATACCAAAAAATAAAACAGGTGCAGAACCATCTTTTTTAATTTATTCTTTATTCCATTCTCTTTCCTTTACCAGAACCATCTCATTAAGCTGATATATATCCCTTGAAGGATCTTCATTCATATCAACCCAGGTAACAGCACCTTCCGGATTACTGGCGATGAACTTTTCAATCTCATCAGGATCATCAAAATCAAAATAATTTTTCACGGTGCGGTGATGTTCGAAGAAATCGTTCATCATGGTGCCGAAAGGGCATATCACCACGCATGATTTGCATGCTACGCAAAGATTTGTTGAGCGCCGTATCATGTTCAGGCTGTCCTTTTCCAGCGCATCTGCAGGACAGGCTGCTATGCACGGTGCATCCTGACATTTGCGGCATGTAAACCGGAAAAGGGCCTGTTCCCTTATGGTTTTTCTTCCGTCCCTGTTGGGATACCTGCTGAGTATGCCATCAGGCCGGTGCCGGTCGGATGATTTACCCGGCAGGCTTTCCCTTATCATGGCAAGATCTATGAGCAGCTTTTTTTTCATTGTTTATGTCAGACAGTTGACTTTTAGTTTCATTTTCAATCCATTTTCCGGAATGCCGGCAGTTTTACTTCCCCTATCCGGCCGTTTTACTTCCAGATATCCGGCTGGTCTTTGATCTCATCATAGCGGAACACCGGTCCGTCCCTGCAAACAAAATATTCGCCCATCATGCAGTGGCCGCACTTCCCCAGTCCGCATGACATGTTTTTCTCCATCGAAAGATATACCTGCCGGTCATCATAACCCATCTCCAGGAGTTTCAGCACACCGAATTTCATCATGATTGGGGGACCGCAGACAACTGCCACCGAATCGGGGATATTTACTTTTACCTTGTCAAGCAGAACCGTCGCTACACCAACCTCTTCGGTCCAGGTTTCATCGGCCTGGTCGACCGTCAGGTGTACCTCGAATTTGTCCACCGCCCTGAGTCTTTCAATATATGGCTTATAAATACACTCACAGGAATTTTTCGCTCCGTAGCAAAAAGTTACCTTCCTGATCCTGTCCTTTTCGGCCTCCAGGTTGTAAAGCAGAGACCTGAGCGGTGCAAATCCGCATCCTCCGCCAAGCACCAGGATCTCTTTTCCTAAAAATTCCCCGACAGGGTAACCCCTTCCGTAGGGGCCCCGGATGCCCATTATGACCCCGGGCTTAAGCCTGTGGATCTTTTTTGTGACATAGCCGGCCCTCATGATCGTTATTTCCATCCTGTCCTTTACCAGCGGAGATGAAGAGGGTGTAAACGGAGCTTCGCCGGTACCGTTAAGTGTCAATTCGATGAACTGGCCTGTTGCAAATGAAAATTCCTTTTCGGGTTCCAGCACAAAACTTTTGATGGTCGGAGATTCATCAATGACCTCGACCAGTTTTGCTCTCAGAGGTTTATATATATTATCCCTGTTCATCTGTTATTGTATTTTCTATGGCAAGTTCTGCCAGGAGCTCATTCTTGTTTATTTTTCCTATGCAAGTATCTATACACCTGCCGCACCCGGTGCAAGTCAAAGATTTGAATTTCAGAGGCTTCCAGACGTACTTGCACTGGTAACGGTTTTTGAACCTGGCAGGAAGCTCTGCCAGAGGGTTCTCGCCGGCGGCTACACGCTCAAAACCCGGATACTGGCAGGCATCAAGCTGCCGTATCTTTTCGAAATCCGGTCTGTCGATCAGCAGAAAACAGGTACAGGTTGGACATATTGCCGCGCATGCACCACATGAAACACAGTCAGCCGAATATAATTCCCATATCTTTTCCTTTGAATCCTTTATAAGCCTGCCCGATAATTCAAAGCCTGGCAGTTTTTTATTTTTTTGCAGTAGTGTTTCAGATATCCCGGAACGTAATTCTTCGATCCTGATAATGTCATTGTCTGAAGCTTCATCGAAAGTGGTCTGTTTTTCCAGCTCCCTTTTCAGGAACATGCCTTTCCGGGAATGAAAACGGATAAATATATCTTTATCAAGCATGGAAATTGTCAGGTCTGCATTCTTTCCGGGCCACGGATCAATGCCATATGCTTTGCAATGACAATTTTCAACCAGGGAATGACAGTCGTATCCTGCAAGGATGCTGTTTTTCCTTCTGTTACTATAATATGTATCGGTATATTCAGGATCGAGGTACATCTCATCCAGAAAATCAAGAGCCGCCAGATCACATGAAGGAACCCCCATGATCAAAACCGGACCATGATCTTTCAGTTCGGCAGTTACATTCTCTTTTACCGGAAGAAGGAATGTTTTAACAGGAGTCGATGGTTTGGGATGATTATATATTATATCGCCCGCATTTTCACCATCTATTGGTTCATAATCCTGTAACCCGTTAAAACTTGTCGGTGCATAGACCGGATAGTGGCTGGAAAACCGGATAATGGCAGCCTGCCACTCAACTGCAGATATGTGATAAGTTTTATCCATAACCGGAAAACA
>SLGC01000222.1 GCA_007123885.1 Bacteroidales bacterium
AACCATCTGTCCAGCAAATAATAGCTAACCGGAATGGCGATTACCGACGCAATGACGATCCATTTAAAAGAACCGGAATAGAGAATTACCAGCATTTTCAGTGTTGAGCCGCCAAGCACCTTACGGATACCTATCTCTTTGGTGCGGCTTGAAATGCTTTGAGACACCAGCATAAAGATGCCCATCATCACGATGATAACCGAAATAACCGCACCTATACGGATTATTTTTGCAAGCCTTTCCTCTCCGGAATAATAATTCCGGTAGATATCGGTCGTGTTTCTCGTGCTTAATATATAACCCTCATCAAAGGATTTCAAAGTTTGTTCGATCTTTCCCATAGCCGTTGCATAGTCGGCGTGTGATGCCAGGCGAATCAGGATAGTACTGAAGTTACCGGAATATGCCGTAAACACCAGGGGCTGTATTTCATTTGCAGCAGATAAATAATGAAAATTTCTCACCACCCCTATGACTTCCAGCGGGTCCTGGAACATGACTACCCTTTTCCCAGTTGCGGAAGTAAGACCGAGCATCCTTTCCGCCGCCTCGTTCAATATCACTGACTGCCTGTCACTCGCCATATCAGGATCGAAAAAACGGCCCTCCTTCAGTTCCAGCTCCAGCAACCGGCATAAACCCGGTTGAACACGGTATTCGCTAATAGTCAAAACATTATCGGACGGGCTCTCGAGCAGCCTGATTCCCTGTCCACTGCCTCCGCCGCCTATGGTATGGGCAGAGGCTGCAACACCCGCAACTTCGGGAATATTGAGCAGCTGCTCGCGGATTTCGTGGTATTGTCTTTTCATGTTGTCATTTAGATTGTAAATATTGACGAGTCCGTCCGGTTTAAACCCCGGCGGAAGATTTTGCAGATGCCGGATCTGGTTATCGATCCCAAACAGGTAAGTCAGCAATACCATGGTAATAATCAGCTGAATTCCTCCGGCAAGGTTCGTTACCAGTTTTTTACGTCCTTTTTTTCCATCCTGTTGTTTTATTATGGCAGCAGGCTTAAACCGGCTAAGGTAAAAAGCCGGATAGCTCCCTGACAGAAAAATTGTTATGACGAATATTGCTGAGAGTGCACCTATCAGTGCAGGCGACTGAAATATATCATCAGGGAAACTGCGCCTCATGAGCTCCCCGAATTGTGGCATAAGCAGAGCGGCCAGAACCAGTCCGATACCAAACGATATGGCCACGATGAAGGTCGTTTCTGTAAAAAACTGAAATATGATATCTTTTTTCCCTGCCCCGTTTACCTTCCTTATACCTATCTCTTTGGCACGCTGTTCTCCCTGAACTACGAATAAATTAACAAAATTCGTAAGTGCCAGGAACATTACCAGAAAAGCTATGACTCCCACCAGGATCACCGTATTTATGCTCCCGCGCGGCCCCAGGTCATAGGATGCGCTGGAAAACAGGTGTAACCGTGTCAGGGGTTCGATTTCCGATGAGAAATCATAACTGAGAAAAAACATACCGAACCTCTCTGTCAGTATTTGAGTGTTTGCCTGACAAATAGCATTCGTTACTGTCATGGGATCTGCGTTCCGATCCAAAAGATAGTATGTAAAGAATTCAAGTCCCCCGAGCTGGTGCAGATAATCCAATCCATTCATCGGAATCAGCAGGTCATATGAAAAATGGGTATTATGCGGGATATCTTCCGTCACGGCTGAAACTGTATAGGATTTGCCGCCTATATCCAGAATTTTGCCTGAAGCCGGGTTATCTCCGAATATTTTACCGGCCAGGCTCCTGGTTAAGATGATTGAATTCGGGCTTTCAAGGGCATTTTCGGCAGAGCCTTCAAATATTTCAAAATCAAATATCCTGAGAAATGTGGAATCGACATATAAAAGATTGTTGTGGGCATACCTGATATTTTCGGATTTAATCTCGGTGCTGCCTCCCCTGTAAATCTGAACGGCTGATTCGATGCCTGGCACATTTTGAGGAATTTCGCTGAAAGTCTGCCGTAAATTGATCGGCTCAACAGATTCTTTTTCCCCCTCTTTCCAGATTGTATGAAGCCGGTAAATCCTGCCGGCATTTGAAAAATGACGATCATAGCTCCATTCATGCAGGATGAAGGCAACCAGGAGGATGGTAGTGGCCAGTCCAACGGACAACCCGAAAATATTGGTTACCAGGGTTGCTCTGTTTCTCCCGGCTAACCTGAGCAGATTTATAAGTTTTCGTATCATTCTACCTGAAATTCTAATTGAGTCCTGACTTTATCTTGCTTTAGATCTGCATTTCCTCCATCTCTCTTTTCATACTCTCGGTAACTATTTTGCCGTCAAACAGATTAACTATCCTGTGCGCAAATTCCGAATCATGCTGGGAGTGGGTTACCATAATGATGGTTGTTCCTTCCCTGTTGAGTTCCGTAAGCAGGTTCATAACTTCCAGGCCGTTCTTTGAGTCAAGATTTCCGGTAGGCTCGTCGGCAAGGATAAGCTTCGGATTGGTAACCACAGCCCTGGCAATGGCGACCCTCTGCTGCTGTCCGCCGGAAAGCTGCTGAGGATAATGGTTTGCACGGTGGCCGATCCTCATCCTTTCAAGCACACTGTTTACCATCTCCTTTCGACTCTGCCTTCCTATCCTCAGATATACCAGGGGAAGTTCAACGTTTTCCCTGACATTGATTTCGTCAATAAGATTGAAGCTCTGGAAAACGAATCCGATATTACCCTTGCGAAGGTCAGTGCGCCGGCCTTCACTCAGTCGGCCTACTTCCCGGTCATCGAAAAAATACTGGCCGGATGTCGGGTTGTCAAGCATTCCGACAATATTGAGCAGGGTGGATTTACCGCATCCTGACGGACCCATCACGGCGACGAATTCACCCTTTTTCACGGTCAGATCGACATTATTGAGGGCCAGGGTTTCCACCTCATCCGTCCGGAATACTTTATTTAATGCAAGTGTTTTGATCATTTTTAAAAGTTTTATGATTTAAGAAATCCTGTTTTCTCCAGTGTTGAAATCTGATCATGCCAATTAAATGCCATAAACGCCATTCAACTGATTGACTGATGTTTACTATTATGATCAAAATAGACAGGTGTCAAAAAAAAAGACACACCGATGACAAATATTTAGACACATCTTTGGAACTGAGCCTCCGAAGACATAATTTTGAATTATTATTGTCTGATCTCAATTTTATGCGAAATGGAAATATATTGATCGTCGATGACAGCAAAAATGTACTGCTGGCAATTGAGATGCTCCTGGCACCTGAATTTGACCTGGTTACCTGTCTGTCTAACCCGAACCTGATTTTGGCCGAACTCAGGAAAGAATCATACAACCTCGTATTGCTGGATATGAACTTCAGGGCGGGTGTCAATACCGGAAACGAAGGGCTCTACTGGCTGGGCAGGATCCGGGAGGAACATCCGGATACATCGGTGGTGCCGATAACCGCATACGGTGATGTCGAGCTGGCAGTGAAGGCACTGAAGGCGGGAGCGACAGATTTTGTGCTGAAACCCTGGGATAATGCCAGGCTGCTTGCCACGGTCAGGTCGGCCGTCAAACTGGGCATATCAAGGGGAGAGATCAAGGGGCTGCGGTTGAGGGAGAAGGAACTGATAAACAGTATCAACAGTTCAGAAAAGGAGATCATAGGAAGTTCGCCGGAGATACAGCATGTTTTGCGAACCGTGGAGAAGGTTGCCAAAACCGATACCAGCATATTGATTACCGGCGAGAATGGGACAGGCAAAGAATTGGTTGCCAGGCGTATCCATAACCTGTCCGGTCGCCGTGAAGAATTGATGGTGACCGTCGATATGGGAGCGGTGACTGAAACCCTGCTGGAAAGCGAATTGTTCGGACATGTAAAAGGGGCTTTTACCGATGCAAGGGAAAACCGCACGGGCAAATTTGAGCTTGCCAGCGGCGGGACCCTGTTCCTTGATGAAATTTCAAATCTTCCGCAGGGATCGCAGGCAAAACTCCTGTCAGCCCTCCAGAACAGGCAGATCACGAGGGTAGGCTCAAATCACCCGGTTCAGATCGATATCCGGCTGATAAGCGCTACCAACAGGGACCTGACCGAAATGACAGGCAGGGGTGAATTCAGGGAGGACCTGCTATACAGGATAAACACAATACTCCTGGAAGTGCCGCCGCTTCGGAGCAGAAGAACGGACATCCCCTGCCTTGCCGGTTACTTCCTGAAAAAATATTCCGAAAAGTACAACAAAAACCATCTTGAAATCAGACCCCGTGCAATGGAAAAGATGATGGATTACCGTTGGCCGGGGAATATAAGGGAGCTGGAGCATACGATAGAAAAAGCCGTAATCCTCAGCGAAACAGACCGTCTTACGGTGGCTGACCTTTTCCATGGTTACACGCAATTTGAAAAACACGAGGTAACGCCTGTAAAGCTTGAGGATATGGAGAAAAAAATGATAATCAGGGCTATAGGGCAAAATATGGGCAATATAAA
>SLGC01000425.1 GCA_007123885.1 Bacteroidales bacterium
ATGGATCTTGTCATGTTACTATGACCTTCGTTCGACCGTTGATCAATATTTTGAAAAAACTTATTAAACATTCTTTCACCTTTTTCAAAGGGAGACTGAAATTGATATAGCCTGCCTGAGAGAGGGCGAATTTTTTAAGCAACGAAAGTACGTGAAAATATTTACAATCAGAATTAATTAAACATATAATTTATGGCCCTTTCAGCTCCCGGGTTTGATGGCAACGATCATTTCTCTTTTTCCCGGGGGACCTGCGACGCGTTTTGCCCTGAGTCCTGCAGATATAATGTTCCTTCTTACCTGGCCTTTTGCCGAATAGGTGGATAGAACCGCACCGGGCTTCATCATCCCTGCAATTTTACAAAATATATCAACTGTCCACATTTCCGGCTGCGCCCGGGGACTGAATGCATCGTAAAATATTGCATCATAGATTTCAGAAGTGTAGTATGAAGCAATATCGGTATTTATTTTCCGCAGAGTGAAAAAATCCGTTATATCGACATCATTTTCCCATTCACACCCGGTTATCCTTTTGTAAAGTTCCCACATGTGTGCGTTTGTATTGTAAAAATTTCCAAGTTCATCAAGAATATTTTTTTCCACGGGGAATTTCTCTGCCGAATGATAAAGGATCTCTTTTTTCTTGTTTTCCGATTCAAGGCAGCAAAGCAGGGCATTTAAACCTGTGCCGAACCCTACTTCAAATACCTTTATGTACCTGCCGGTTATCCTGCCAAGAGCATTGTTGATAAAGACAAAATCGGATTCCTGCATGGCACCGTGCAAAGAATGGTAATGTTCATTCAGTTCAGGAACATACAAAGTGGGAGAACCGTCAGCCGTTGTTGATATTATGGTATGCATCAATAATCTTGCAGGTTTTCTGATTGGATGTGGGTTTTCAGGCTCCGGGAAGACAGGAATACAAGGGCAGCTTCAATAATGGTATCGATACCCCTGAGTTCATCAGTTCTGGAGATATTGACCCTGATGTCGGGATTTATTCCATGTTCTATGTTAAAGCCATTTGCGGCAAGCGTCATTGTTCTTGGAAACCTGCATCGCCAGCCGTTTAGCAGCTCATAATCGTAGGGGGTACCGCCTCCGCCCCCGGTTTGGTCGCCGATGACAGTCACATGGGGGAAAGCTGCCATGTTCATGACAAAGTCGTTGGTTGCGCTGTATGAGCGCCGGTTGCTCAGAACCACAACCGGTTTAAGAAACCGCTTCTTTCCGTGGGGACCTATATAATTGGGCTGTGGCTTGCTGAAATCATCATGGCCGGGTCCTGTCTTATAAAGGGTATATGAAACCAGGCGCACAGAATCGGCAAACCTGCCGGCTATCAACCTGCCAGTCCTGTTTAGTCCTCCGGAGTTGTTACGGACATCAAAAATAATACCTTTCAAGCCGTAAAGATGTTCCACAACCGAATCAAGATCGCTTTCCCTGAATTCGTCTGCGAAAGACGGGATATATACATATCCTACCGAATCGATTTCGCTTACCAGAAAAGGTCCTGCAGAGAAAAAGTTACTGACAAGATAGTTGTTGTGAATATTCTCCAGGTTGAAATTTGCCCTGTGACCAAGGTGCCAGTCGAAATTTGCCGAATGGGCGAAATTGGAATACAGGTTAACATGCCCGTCACGAAGTTCATTAAGCATACCTGCCATAACATCGAAAAACTCCTGAACGGAAAGATCATTATTCACCTTGGGTCTGTAAACATTATAAATGGAATCCCAGTTTATATTCTTGTAGGTAAAAAATGAGTATTTCTCATCAATTACCTGCCATAATAAGTCAAAATTATTTATGTGGTTGTTTTCCGTGGGATCTTCCATGAAAAACTTTTCACAGGAATAAAAAATTATTACTGCCAGTATTATGAAATGCCTTTTCATAAAGTGAATATTGTTTGCAGCACTATTCCATGAGTTGCTGAATTGAAAGGGTTGTCGCCGGAGTGTTCCATGTATTCCCATCGGTAGCAGATCCGCAGGGCGGAATTGTTTCTCAGGGAATATTTCAAAGAAACACCTGAATTTAAACTAAAAAACCTGTCGACAGTGGCCACTTCTATACTCCGGAAAATACTTTCCAGTCCACCGGAACTGTGGTCAAGAAATCCCGAAGGTTTTATATATGCATAGGATGGGCGTACAATAAAAGCTGCGACAGGAGCCTGAAGATGAAGTTCCAGCAAATGTTCCCTTTCATTAACAGCAAAAGGCAGGGATATCATGCCGCTAAGATTCAGGGAATTGATGGTGTTCAGGTTAATTGAGCTGTTGATAAAGAGGTTATGCCTGTAACTTGCAGAGTGCAACAATGTACTGCCTCCAAGGTATAACCTTGCGTTGTTCAGTATGCTGCCCGTATATCTGTAATATGAATAATGAATGTACAATTTCATACTTTTCATTTCGGCAGTTGTCAGAAGGGGATTTATATCAGGTGAAATCCTGCCGTTCATGAAACTGACTTCAGCAATGCTAATAGCTTTTCCCGTATGTCTCTGCAGGCTTGTTGTCAGAAAGATATGGTCGCCGTCATAATGCAGCGGCGACAAACCCAGATCACGCATTCCGTACAAGGCATATCCAACACCCGCCGATACGTGTCTTGTTACTTTTTCTCCTGCATACGATGAAACACTGAAAGAAAACAGAAAAAAGAAAACAGCAAAAAACCCGGTTTTGTAGCCGCTCATATTCTCATAGCATAAAATTACCACTTACCGGATTATAACGTCCTTAATCCGGCTGGAAGTGTTCGGATATGTTAAGATGTAATATTAAAGATAATAAATGTAATTAAATCAACATCGAAAATTAACATTTCTCTGAGGCCTCTATTTCCGGTTCATCAGTTGACACAGATCCAGGACGGGCCGGGAACCGGTCGAAATCGACCGGGAAAACAGGCTGATAACTTACCGGGTGCGGGGGCTATGCCATTCTTGTCTGACTGACACTGTGGCAATCCCCCTCGTTTGCAACAAAAGTCGCCGGAAATTCTTTCCTTGCTTCATCCAGAAGAGGTTCGGCAGATTTGTAGCGGGCAGAGAAATGCCCTATAAGAAGTTTGCCGGCATTTGCCTTTTTGGCAAGCATTCCTGCCTGTTTGGCTGTTGAATGGGCGGTGCTGGCAGCAGATTCTCTCATTTCATCAAGATATGTAGCCTCATGGTAAAGGATATCCACATCTTTTATCTGGGGCAGGATGGATTCTGAATAGCCGGTATCACTGCAAATTGCCATCGATCTGGGCTTCAGGGGAGGAAGGGTCAGATCCTTGTTTGGGATCCTGTTCCCCTGTTCATTTATAAAATCATTCCCTTTTTTGATGTTCATGATCTCTTCTCTGGGGATCTTATGGAGGTCGATCATATCCTTCCTGATGTTCAACAGGGGGGGCTTTTCCCTGAAAAGGAAGCCGCAACATGGTGTCCTGTGTTTCATAGGAATGGTATGAATATCCAGTTTGTCATCCTCAAACAGCATTTTCCTCCTTGCTGCACCAAAGGGATGAAATATTATTGAAAAGGGGAAAGGGTGCTGATAAAAATGCTTATGGTGTTCATCCAGAATGGTCTTTAGCAGGGGATTGGCATATATATGCAGGTCTGTCTTCCTGTCCAGCAGGCTCAGGCTGCCAAGCAGGCCAAAAAGGCCAAATGTATGATCACCGTGAAGATGTGAAATTAAAATATGGTTGATTTTCCCAAAGCCGATTTTGTATCTCTGCAGCTGGATCTGTGCTCCTTCACCACAATCTACAAGAAAAAACCGCTCATGTATATTTACAACATGAGCGGTCGGAAATCTGTCGGAAGTTGGCACAGCTGAACTGCTCCCCAATATTGTAACTGAAAATGACACAGCAAAAATGTTTGTGTTATCTCACTGGTTGCTGGTGCTTGCTGTTTCAATCACTTTTCCGGCTTCCTGCTTTGAGGATGTAATATTCAGCACTGTATCAAGCTGTGAAATTGATATAAGCCTCTCAACAGCATCATTCAGCCCTGTTAGGACAAATACACCACCGGAATTTTTACATAACCTGTTGGCAACAAGTATTGCACTTAAACCGGATGAGTCGCAATACTTGCATTTACTGAGGTCCATGACTATATTCTTTTCTCCTTTTCCGGAGATAAGCACGAGCTCCGATTTTAATGCGGGAGCAATATGGGTGTCAAGTTTTTCCTCGAGTACCTCAACGAGAGTATAATTTTCGAGTTTCTCAATATTAAATTCCATTATCGCGATTTTTAGTTAGGTGCTGCTATTTTAATGGTATAAAAATAACATTTTATTCCTGATCTGAATTATCTTTTGCATCGGAATCTTTCTTAGATTTATCTTTTTCCTCAGGATCCTTTTCAGATTTGTCTTTTACATCAGGATCCTTTTCAGATTTGTCTTTTACATCAGGATCCTTTTCAGATTTGTCTTTTACATC
>SLGC01000117.1 GCA_007123885.1 Bacteroidales bacterium
GCAACTCTCACCCCATTTTTTGCTAACATCTTAAACACGGTGGCTCCCCTGCCTCAGGTATGTCTTTTGTTTGCAATACCCAAAAAAAGAAAAAGGATAAATGGGTGGTTCCATCTATCCTTTTATTGTGTTACCGGAATCCGGTATTTATGATTCACCTCATCATACAAGTCTTGTATTTCCACCTCCACGGGTAAAATTAATATCCATTCCCCGTTCGTTTGTTTCCCATTTTCCGCTTGTAAAATCAGGAACAGCAACTGACGCTGCATCGTTGGCTGCCGACCAGACACTCAAAGGCGTAACGACGCTGGAAGCAGCGGCTTCATAGACATCCATATCTACAGGCAACCCGTTACGCAAACAATCAATAAGACGCCAATCAGTATGAGTAGTCCTGAAATAGGAATGCCCGCCACGCTGAACCTGCTCTGCCTGCCGGGTATACTCTTCAAATCTGTCATTGATCTCTGGATTGTATTTTTCGGCAAGTTCCCTGAAATCTTCATCAGAGATCCAACCATGATGACTGTATGCAACCCTGTTTGGCCTTGCCTTATAAATTCCTTCTGACCCACTTATCAGGTGGAAACGAACGTCCGGACGCGGGGAACTGACATCATGCTGGAGCATGATGGTACGACCCTTATTGGTGCGGATTATGCTTGTGCTGAGATTACCCCTGTAATCCCTGCCAACGAACTCATTCCAGAAATCATCTTCTGCAGCAAGTCTTTCAGCGGTTTTAGCCATATGGAAATCGTCGCTGGAAACAGAGGACATATATTCCATCTTGTCTCCGTAATTGATATCCATCATCTGAATTATCGGCACAAATCCATGCTGAGGATAAAGGTTGCCACTCCTGCCGATATTTTCCCTCAACCGCCACATGTCATGATACATATGCTTTGTAAAGTTGAAGCCTAAGAGCAGGTCATGAATATACGCACCTTCAGCATGGATAATATCACCAAAAACGCCTTCCCGTACCATGTTCAGAACAATTGCCTGCATTCCGCCGGAGCAGCTGGATGACATTTGAACACAATGTTTTCTTGTTCTTTCAGACGTCTCGACAAGCTCCCAGCATTCCTCAACGGTTGTTGCAGCAGGAAGCTCAACATATGCATGCTTGTCATTCTCCATCGAGTAGACGCATTGGGGTGTATGCAGATGCCAGGGAGTTGCAATGGCTATAAGATCGATGTCAGGACTTTCGCACATCCTCTTCCAGGCATCTTCGTCGCCGGTATATACTTCCGGTTTATGCCGATCCATATGAGCGATCATATCGACCGACCTTTTTACCCGGTCGGGTTCAACATCGCACAGTCCCCTGATTTCCACTCCTTCTATACTTGACAGTCTCCTGACAGTACCGGTTCCGCGGTTGCCAAGGCCGACTATACCTACACGAACAACATCAAGTTGTGGGGCACGGTATCCTGACATATTGAAAACCTGCCGGTGAGTATGCTGATAAGGCTCATTGCTGCTGGCTCGCCGGGCACATCCGATAATTCCGGACCCGGCAACACCGATCCCGAGAAGACCGGTCATTTTTAAAAAATCTCTGCGATTATTTTTCATCTGTTTATATTTGTTTATTAAGACCAAAGTTATTACTAATAGCTTGATTGGATCTGGCTGTGAATTACATCTGAAAATTATATTTCAGCAGCTTGCATTCGGGTATTAAAACCTGCATGCACTTCTATCTGCGATTCACAGCCGATAAATTTAATTAACACCCTTGAATTTACCTAATATCCTGAGTGCATTTTTATTATATACCTTTTCAAGCACCTCGTCAGGAAGGTAAAGTCCATATATCATCCAGAACCCCTGCTGCTTGTGGGCGGGAGTAGGATCAAAATATTCATCATCGGTCTCCAGGAAACGGTAATGGACCCTGTATGCCTCTGCGTCGGGAGGAGTATCTGTCCCGAACAATATCCTGTCCTGCCATTGTATCATAAACCTTCTTGCCGTATAAGGTTGACGACCCAGCTCGCTTATGCGTGCATTTATGTCAATGTACATGTTGGGATATTTCTCCAGCCACATGGATACACGGCCCAGTTCCTCAGGCAGGTTGGCCATGTGGGTGGCTATAAAGATGGTCTCAGGATGCCTGGCAATTACACGGTTCCTGGCCTGAAGGATCTCCTCCTTGGAAGGCCATTGCGGACCGTAGAATGACCATTCCGGACGTTCGGCCAGTTCATGGTAACGTTCATTGTACCTGTCGACCGGACCTTCATGAAATGCTTTCGGATCGGTAACATGGATCACCACAGGTATTCCAAGCTCTCCGCACTTTGCCCAGACAGGATCGATTCGCGGATCATCGACTTTTACAAGCTCACCGGTTGCATCACGATGAGTCAGTCCAAGCGCCTTGTTGATTTTCAGTCCCCTGATCCCGTATCCAACAGCTTCTTCAAGCCTCATGGCTTCATCCTCGCCCCAGTTCGGCTCGTCTATCCTGCTGAAATCGGGACGGTAAAAAACAAGGAACCTGTCTTCCGAAACACTACGGGATACATCAAGATGCTCCCTGTAAAAACCATTTTCAGGATTGCCGTCAAGGCTTACCGTCATCCAGACCCCGGCCTTGTCCATCTCCTCAAGGTATTGTTCGGTATATTCCAGACGCCTCAGGTGGTTGTGAAAATCGATAACCGGGAATTTGGGTTTCAGCACTTCCGTTTCCTTTACAACCAGCATGCTTTTCGGCTCCCAGTCCAGCAACCTCAAATCTCCAAGTTGCTGGGGATTCTGGGCAGCACAGCCTGCCAGCAAGGCTGGAATAAATAAAACCAGAATGTATTTCCAGACCGGTAAAATTTTATTCATTTGTATAGTCATTAATAATTAAATTAAAATATGTTGCAATTTGAACCGCAGCACCATACATTCAGTATGACTGACATGGGTTTTCAACGCAAAAGCAATAGCTAAAATTACCAAAGGTGCCTGTCAGCTTGAAGCCAACAGACACCCGGTAAATATATACTAAAATTAATAATTTGCAGTCGGATTCTGAACCAGGTTCGGATTTCTGGTCATTTCCACTTCAGGTATAAGATGTACTATACGATCTGAAGTATATGGAATATAACTTGGTCCGGACCATCCCTGCCACGCCTTGTAGCTCCTGTCCATATCCCTTTTGTTCCTGAATACATCGGCCGGACGGTGGGCTTCCCAGGCAAGTTCGAGGCGCCTTTCATCAAGCACCACATCCAGAACTGTCTCGTACCCCTTCAGATCACCGGTAGTGAACAGCTGGTCACCTGCCAACCCTGCACGTTCCCTGATAAGGTTGACATCATCCAGGGCAAGCTGGTCATTGCCAAGTTTTGCATTTGCCTCAGCCCTGATCAGGTACATTTCAGCAAGACGGAAATAGATAGGCGAATGAAGCATCGCCTCATCATATTCATAAGTCAGCTTTACATGCCAGTAACTCAGAATACCCATCCTGTCATGAATTGCATAACCAAAGTAAGGTTCGGACGGATCGGGTATCCTTTCACCATCTTCGTCAAGCATGAAATGGGGATCGATAAATTGGATCCTCAGATCATTGGGATTCTGGAAAAGAAGATCAAGATAAGAGGTAGAGGCCATTATTTCGCCCCATCCGCCGTCACCATGATACATTGTTCCCATTGCTCCCTGTCCGCGGTTCTCATCAGACCTGATCTTCACGGCAAATATAGTTTCGGGATTACGCTCCGGCCCCAGCCTGAACATATTGGGGAACGTTTCGGAATCAACCATCGAATACCTGCCTGAATTGATGACCCTGTTTGCGTATTCAATAGCCTTTTCATTTTGTTCCATGTACAGGTAAAGCCTGGCAAGGGTTGCATAGACAACCTCCCGCGATGCATAGATGTTGGGACGTGCATCCGTCATCAGCTCAGCAGCCTCAAGAAGATCCCTTTCAATGAATTCATAGGTTTCCCTGACTGTTGCCCGGGCTGGAAGTTCAAAAACATCAGCATTATCACGGATCATCACACCAAGATTGGTTTCTGGGTTGTCATGGGAATAAGGCCTTGCAAAGGCACGGGCCAGATCAAAATGGAACATTGCCCTCATCCACAGGTTCTCTCCCTTCATATGCCTCAATTCATCATTCATCTCCATCTCTTCCAGAGCCTCCAGGACAACATTTATCGAGTATATTGCATAGTATGAATGCTGCCAGAGATTGGTGGCCATAAATGAATTGGGAATATGCAGGTATGTAAGTGTGTTTGTTAGATGATCGCCACTCCATCTCATCATTATAAGATCATCGCTCATAAGTTCAAGAGCGTCATACCTGTTTCGGTCGTAGCTTCTCCAGCTTGACCAGTTCCTGAAATAGGAGTAGTTGCCCTGGGAAGCGGTTTTAAGTAATTCCGGATCTGCAATTATTTCGTCGGTAGTAAGCTGGTTGATCGGAAGAAAATCCAGGTCATCGGCAGTACAACTCCAGACCAGCAATGATACCAAACAAAATAATACTATTTTACTTGTTTTCATAATATCTGTTTTTTTATAATTTATTTTCTAAATATCGAATCTTATATTAAATAAGAATTTTCTGGTCGGCCTGTACCTTGTAAAACCTGCCGCAGGACTTTCATAGCTGGTATCGGCATCACCGAAGGGGTGATTCGTAATTATAGCCAGATTCTCAACTATCGCTGAAACATGAAGGCCGCTGAGCCCCATTACTCTTTGCGGGAATGTATACCCGAGCCTTACGGACTGAATTCTCAGGTAGCTTGCATCATAAAGCCATTGTGAGGATGCTCCGCGGGAGTTAAGAGGATCGCCGTATACAAGCCTTGCAAGTGTGGCGTGGTCATCACCGGGCTGTTCCCAGAAAATAAAATCATCTTCCTGCCACTTGGTTATCCTGAACCTGTTGGATCCGACATCGTGTGCAGTAACATTGGCAGAGCTATATACCGTATTTCCAAGCGAAAAGTTGGTATTGACATGCAGTGACCAGTTATCGTAATAGAAATCATTGCGGAATCCACCTGTCAGCCACGGATAGGCATCTCCTACAGGCACAATGCTTGCATCATTATACTGGTTGGTCACAACGATCTGCGCAGGCTCTTCATTATCACGTCCGTGAATAATCGAGCCGTCTTCCCTTTCCCACCTGTACCACTGGGGATCGCCATTGTCAGGATTGACACCGGCCCATTCCCTCATATAGAAATACTGGAAAGGAAGTCCTTCCCTTCTGATATATTGTCCAGTGATGATATCGGCACCATCATGAAGTTCCAGGACAACATTCCTGTTGTGGTTGAAATTAAGATTGTTGACCCATGTAAGCCTGCCCTCAAGAATGGTTGTATTGAGATTTACATCAATACCTCTGTTCCGCATTGAACCCACGTTCCTGGTCTGGCTTGAGAACCCGCTTGCTGCCGAGAGAGGAACCGCCTGAAGAAGATCTTCGTTTATTATATTGTAAAGGTCGATCTCGAGAGTAGCACGCCGGAATGCACCAATTTCAATACCAATATTTGTGGTATGTGCCGTTTCCCATGAAAGAAGCGGGTTTGGCAGCCTGGATGGCCATGCACCCGGTATACCGTCATAATTGGTAAGCCAGGAGAAAGAATAGGTACCCATTGCAAGGTAATTGGCAATATTCGCGTTTCCGGTGGTTCCATAGCTGGCCCTTAATTTCAGGATATCCAGCCAGTTGATCCCGGTCATGAAATCTTCGCTGCTCATCAACCAGTTTGCACCTACCGAATAGAAAGTACCCCAGCGATGCTCGGCTCCGAAAACCGAAGATGCATCACGGCGCAATGATCCTACAAGAAAATATCTGCTCCTGTAGTTATAATCAAGTTGTCCGAAATAGGAAAGGAATCCTGATTCACTAACATCACCGGTTACCTGGTTGGCCACACCTGCGGAACTCAGTGCTTCCATTCCGGCAACGAGTCCGTGCCCCCTGGCCCGGGTGAAATGAGAATCGCCGTAAGTATATTCCTGTCCAAGTATACCATACAGGTTGTGGTTGCCCATCCTGTGGGTAGTATGAAAAGTATTGGAAGTAATAAATCCTGTACCCCAATTGTATTCCCATTCTACATAGCCGCCGGCGGTTACACCATACCTGTTATCCCTTGAATTGAGGATCTTTCTGTCGCGTCCGGAATAGCTCACCCTTGTATTTGTATTAAACCTTGCCCAATCTGCAATCTGCCAGTCAACTTCAGCATTGACCGTACCACTTTTTGATACCTGGTTGTCAACAGATGTTTCCCTTTCCAGAAGGTAGTTTTCTCTTCTCCAGTGATACCACAGGGGAACAGTTCCAATGTCCATAAGAGGGGAAGGTCTTCCGTCCTCAAGATATGCACGGTCATAAGGCATATTTGAATAGGCCTGATTTCTTGGAGCGCGGTCACCAATAGCGTACCAGTAAGGATGTTGCCCGTATCTTCCCGTTAACCTAAGGTGTGCTGTAACTGAATTTGATACATCATGAGATACATTGGCCCTCAGGTCGGCTCTCTGATAATATTGATCCAGCTGCGTACCGCTTTCACGGTTATATACACCACTGACATAAAATCTGGTCCTGTCGTATCCGCCGGACATCGATATCTGGTGCTGATTCAGATAACCGGGACGGGTAAGAAGTCCGTGCCAGTCAGTATCAATATTCAGAACGTTGGGATTAATAATCCCGTCACGAAAATTTTCGAATGGGACACCGACAAAATCAGGATGTCCTTCAGCAACACGGTCATCGTAAAGATTTCTCATGGCTGTTGAATGCAGTTCATAAAGGCTTGCTGCATCATGTACCGAAATACGGTCATCCCAGTCAAATGTGGGTCCCGTGGTACTGTTTACAGAAACCCTGAATTCTCCTGGAGTTCCCTGCCTGGTCGTAATAACTATTACGCCATTGGCAGCCCGTGAACCATAAAGGCCCGTTGCAGCAGCATCCTTCAAGACGGTAACAGAAGCCACATCAGCAGGATTGTAGGTACCTCCTATTATACCGTCAACCACTACCAGTGGAGAAGTGCCTGCGCCAATAGATCCGCGGCCCCTTATAACCATTGAGGCCGAGCTACCCGGATTGCCGCTGGTACCCGAAACTATTAACCCGGGAACTCTTCCCTGCAGCATAACGCTCAACTGATCGGTTCCGGCTGTAGTTGTACGCAGTTGTTCCTCGGTCACAACAGCGACAGATGACGACAATTCCGACTGCCTTCTGGCGCTGTATCCAATAACAACAATTTCATCAAGTACAGCCAGGTCCTCTTCCAGAGCAACGTCAATAACTCTCAGCTCACCTACTGCAAGAACCTGCGTAAGGTGCCCGACATATGAAAACTGCAATACTACATCTTCATCAGGTATCTGAAGTGAATAGTTTCCATCAATATCGGTAATAGTACCTATAGTTGTTCCCTGGATAACGATATTCACTCCCACAAGAGGATTTCCCTCAGTATCGGTAACGGTACCCCTTACCTCAATATTTTGCTGGGACTGGTTATCATTTGCTACTGAAACTTCAGATGAAAATGATAGTGCCAGCAGGAATACCAGGGTGAATTTAAAAACAATAAATGACCTCCAAGCATTCGATGAAAGGCATCCATTTAATGGTCTTTTTTTCATAACTGGTGTTTTTTAATTTATAGTAAATTGTGATTATAAAAATTGATTGATCTATTTAATAAAAAATTAAAGTTCAGTTGTTTTGGTTTTTCCATAAATTCTATTTTTAATAGGTTGATACTTGATTTTTTAAAGCCCGGAATCCGGGTATTGAAATAGTTTCATTACACTTAAAATTACAGTCAAACCTATTACTGTCATAGCCCGTGGACTGTGTGACGGCGTGTTTTCATACCAGTCAAATTAAATTGATCCTTGCAGGAACGTCTGATCCGGAATATCTTTATTATCTGTAAAATACAAGCCGCTTTTCCCCTTTAGGGGAGGCAGAATCATGAGCGGTTTAGTTTGAGATTTCCGTGAGAATGAAATTAAAAAACGATATGTCTGATATCATAATAAATCATTTAAACCTTTGAGATTGAATTTTTCATAATACCTGTCCATTGCACTTTCAATGGCAGATGTTACAATAATTTCCGTGTCAATACCTTTGCCGTTGAGATTTTCCATAAGACGTGATCTTGTTGCCACGACCCTGTCTTCTTCCCATATGTAGCGGCAGCCTGTTTTTATGAGCCATTCCTGCCTTTCAGGTGAGAGCGCATAAAAATCAGATGGTGATTCATCCTCCTGCAGCCACTTTTTCCATCGGTTTGAACTGATAACTGCTTCCCATAATATATCCTTTATAAAAGTTCTTTTTGCTATTTCACCTTTATCAAATAATTCTTCTTCAAGTACATCAAGTTCTATTAATACATCATATTCCTTTTCTGTAAACTCCGGACCCACGTTAGCCGCACCCATTCCTGAAGCCGGATAATCTTCAGGATTATCAACATTATCGGAATAATGCCCCTTTATCATACTGCCAAAAGGTTCCGCAACTGATGTAAGCTCCCTGGCCACGGAAGCATCAAAAAGAGTGGTATGGAGGTCTGTCCCCACTTTCCCGACTACAAAACATGGCCACACATCATCAAGGTTTCTTTCCCTGAGTCCGGATTTCAAAAGATTGAGAAATCGTTTAAAAACATCCATATCAGCAAGACCGCCATGTACTTCTTCTGTCCCGACTTCATAGGAAATTCTTTTGTACCCGTTGTTTCTCCTGAAATTCTCAGTATGTTCAATAAGCTCAAGGGTCCTTTCGGCTACGGTGTCTATATCGATATTTTCACCCTTTCCCAATGTAATATCAACAGTGGGATCGACATGTAAAAGATCATACCCGGCAGCAATAGCAGCCTCAAAAGATTGTTTGACTGCCGACATGCTTTGATCATATGACCAGTTCTCAGTTTTGTGCTTGTCTTTCAGCCATGGGCCGCCGTGATCAACGGCAATAATAACCGGCCCGGTTAGATTAACCTTTCTGGCTTCCTCTTTGATAATCCTGACAAATTCATCAGGAGTCATTCCGGTATAACCGCCATCCAGATCGACCTGGTTGAGGGTGGCTGCAAATTTTACCGGAGCATTGTTTCTTTTCGCAGACCTGATGGCTGCGCGCAGAACGGCCCGTGAATTGGGGCAGGCTGCAAAAATGCTCCGTTTTGTTCCGGTGTTCTTTTCCAGATCCTTTATCCTCTTCAAAATATAGTCCATCAGGGGTAACCCCTCAGAATGTGCTTTTACTCTTAGATTTTTGTTCATAACTACTAATGCAATATACACATAATATTTTAATTAATTTAACTGTTTTTATGATATTTTATTATATGCTTTCAGATTTATAATAAATTATAGATTGTAACACCTTCGACAACCCTTGAAATGGTTTTGTTAATGGAAGGATTATCCGGATCAAGTCCCAATGCCATGGACTTGTACAGACCGAGCAACTGAGCAGGCAATATAAAGCAAACAGGCAGGAGGTTCTCATCGATCTGGTTCTTGTCTGCCAGTGATATCATAAGATCAATATCCATATTCCCGAAAGGAGCTTCGCAAATTCCTATCTGGAAAACAGGATTATGGTCCTTTCCGATAGCATTTACAAGATCTCTTTCATATTGATTGACGTATTCGTTATTTGAAAAAATATAACTCAGCATCGTATTATCATGAATCACTGCCTTTGGCCCGTGCCTTAAACCAAGAAAAGTATCTTTTTTGCATACGACCATGCCATCGGTCAATTCCTGTAACTTCAGGTGAGACTCGGCTGCAGTTCCGTAAAACGGACCCGAACCAAGAAACACAGCGCGCTTGAAATCCTGTGAAACTATCTCTTTAAGCGGAAGGGAATATTCTTCAAGTATCCTGGAACCATACCGGCACAATATATCAGTCTGGGATAACATCCTGTCAAGATCGAAAATATTTGCTATCAGAACACCGGAAAGAAGCATGCCTGAATAGCTTCCCGTCATTGCCAGACCTTTGTCATTCGATTCAGGGGGCAATACAAGAAGATATTTCTCGTGTTTTGTTTCGAATTTTGCCAGAGCTCCTTCCGGATCACAAGTAATGATCAAATGATAGCATTTCAAACACATCCTGTCTGCCATCTCAACGACGGCTTTACTTTCGGGACTGTTTCCGGAACGGGCAAAAGAAACCAGTAAAACAGATTTACCGGGTAAAAAATAATCCGGGGGATGGGTAACAATATCTGTGGTCGGGGTAACCAGGGTATTCTTCCCGAATTTCCTGTAAAATAACCCCTGGAGTGAAAGGCCTGTAAAGGAGCTCGTTCCGGCCCCGGTCAGGATAATTGCATCAATATCACTGAGACAGCTTTTTAAAAATGTCTCTATTCCCAGTCTTTCAATGGCGATCTGCCCTGCAATTTTATTCCATAGCAAGGGCTGACCTTTTATTTCATTTGCAGTATGAAGATCCTCAACGGGCAAGTCATCCCCGCTCGCAGCTAACTTTGTCATTATTAATATTTTTTATTAATTCTTAAATATCGCTGAACAATAAAACTGAATGAAACTTGACGCTCTAGCAAATATATACGATAAAAAACTATTATCCAAATCTTTCAGAAGCATAAAGTTTGAATTGGTAGCCGCATAATTCTTTTTGCATTTTACTTCTATCAAATATCCATTTAAACTTTCTATTTCCTTATGATAATAATCATATTTATAGAATTGACAAGGAAAATATACCTTAGCTCATTTACATTGAAAAAACCCCTTGAGACCCACACTTACCTTTCGGTCAAGGCCCCACCAGGACATGCCCGCACCGAAGGTCATGGATTTTTGAATTAGACTAAAAAATTCGCTAAAATCGGACTATCCACCACCGGAGGAAGTGGCTTTTACCCCGATTTTTGCTTCGCACCGCGAATTTTTTTAATCGCACATGCCTTTCAGGCAAAACCCCGCCAGGACATTACCGCGACCCGACGCGGATTTACAAGTTAACCTAAAAGAGCCGCCTCAAAATGAGACAGCTCTTACGGTTTAATATTTTGATCAGGAATTAAATCAGAGGCAAAGAATCCATAACATCATCAGCACGCTGGAAATTATTCCGGACCTGACAGGGTTATGCAGTAGTTTAGGTCTGCGTCTGTTCCTCTGCCGCGGCTTCTTCCTTGGCAAGAAGCAGTACTGCAACAATAGCCATTACCATTCCTACTGAAACCACCATGTGCGGTATTACACCATAGATGGAAAGAGACAAAATTATGGTTATAACCGGTGCCCCTACATACATTAACGGACTTACAATCATTGCCCTTCCATACCTGTAGGCAAAAACCATGGTCAGAGCCCCGACTGCATTAAGAACCTGAATTATCGCAGCAAGTCCGGGCCCGCTAAAACTCCAGTTAATGGGTTGGGTAAAATCAGTCATCAAAACAGCTATTGGTATCACTAGTAGACCGGCAGCCGTCATATAGAAGAAAATACTTTGTGATTTCATGTACTTGTTGGCCTTCTTGATAAAGAACTGCTGCGTTCCCCATGCGGCGAGCACTATAAGGGAAAGTATAATAAACATGTATCCTGAACCTGTACCTCCTTCGGGGGGCTGGTAGGACAGTAACGGTAAGGCAACTACCGCGATTCCGATCCCGACCCATCCCATTTTTGTAACACGTTCTTTCAGGAACAAATAAGACAGAATTATGGTAATCACAGGTGAAAGAGAAACAAATGGGAAAACAAGATATGCAGGTCCGGTCACCAGAGCCTGGAATAACAGTAGCTGTCCGCCGGCACCAAGGAATCCAGCCATGGATCCAAGAAATAGCGCTCTTTTATTAAAATCTATTTTCCACTTAATACCCTGCAGCGCAAATACCGCGGGTATGATCATGGTTACCGCCCAGACAGAAAAACTTAACGTAGCCGGAAAGCCACCTTTTTCAGGTATTTCGATCAATGCACCCCAAACACCGAAAAAAATCATTGTAGTGAGAGCGTAAAGCAACCAAAGTCTTGATTTCATTTTTTAAAAGCTTTATAATTAAACATTAAGACATTTTTCGGCAAATATAAGGTTATAAAACTAAAATAAAAATTAAAATTATCACAGTAAACATTGCAAATGATTTTAATAAATGAGTCCCACATACCGGGTATCTGCAATAAACAAAACCCCACCAATACATGACTCTACCCAAAGTGCAGGGGTTTCTAAGACGAACTAAATATCGCTGTACTTATAGGCTGTATCAAAGAGAATCACAACGATTTTTTCTTCTCTGTCAGAACCCGATATATATTTTCGGGCAGCGGCAACATTTGCTCCTGAAGAGTAACCGACATACAGACCCATATCTTTCGTCAGTTTTTTTGTCATATCGGCAACTTCTCCATCGGTAACCGTAATAATATCATCAGCCAGATCAGGTTCCCAGTGTGGCGGGATCCTGCAATATCCGGTTCCCTGAATAATATGTCGCGAATTGGTTACCCGGCCGGTTTTCAGGATGGCGGCCTTTTCCGGTTCAACGGCAATACATTTAACAGATGTTTTTTTACTTTTCAAGTAGCGTGATACCCCAATGAATGTCCCTCCGCTACCTACAGCTGAAATAAATACATCGATATCAGGCATATCCTTGAAAATTTCAACTCCCGTCGTATTGAAATGTGCCCTGACACTTGATGGATTGTAAAACTGATCAACATAAAATCCGTTTCTCTTTTCAGCTATTTCTTTTGCTATTTCAGTAGCATATTCAATATCCTTTCCGGTTACCATTCCTGGTTCTCCATCAACCTGATCGGTCAGCACAACCTCGGTTCCCATCGCCTTCAGGATTTTCAATCTCTCCGGACTGTTTCCCAGGGGCATTACGGCAATAAACGGATTTCCAAAATGCCTGCAGACAAAAGCCAAACCGGCTCCCATATTTCCGCTGGTCATTTCTATAACCGGCTGTCCCCTATTCAATCTATTGCTGTTATAAGCATCTCTGATTATCTGCAGGGCAGCCCTGTCTTTTATGCTGCCTCCGGGATTGACTGCCTCGAGTTTACCGTAAAGGTTCCTGTTGATTCTCTCCAGTCGTATTAACGGAGTGTTCCCGACAAGGTCTGTAATATTTTCAACAAGCATATCTGAATAATATAAGTGAATCACCACCTGCTTAGACGGTGGATTTCAAAGTTTAATGAAAAAGATACCCTGCAATTTTTTCAAATTCAATCCCGGACTTTTTCAGTTCAAAACTAATCATTAAATAAAACTCTGCCGGAATTATTTAAGTAAGATTTTACAACTTTTTTTATTACTTTACTGCCATAGTTAAATTCAATTACGGATGTCATGAAAATTTTCCAGCAGAGCAGCAATATTGCCCGTACTGCATGCAAATAAATATGAACTTTAATTTATTACTCAAATGAGAAAAAATAATCAAGCCAAAAAGCCCGCAAAAGGGTGCTTTTCAAGAAGGAAATTTATAAATATTGCCTCTTCTGCAGGTCTTTACGGTTTCATGATGAAAGGCGCATCAGTTGCCGGTATTACCGGTTCATTCAGGTTACCTGCCCCTTCTGAAATCAATGATAAGAATACCAACCTAATCGGTGCTTATGGAGAATGGGCAGCCAGGAAGATGGATGCCAGACTTCCCTCCCACTCATTCCGCAATGATCAATGGCGGAACCTTGAGGCATGGCAACCATCAGCCAGAAAACTGACTGCGGAAAGGCTGGCTGCACCCGACCTTGGATCGATGCCTGAGGTCAGTGTAAATAAACAGTACACATATGATGGATTGCATATAGAAGAGCTCAGTTGGCCGTTACCATACGGCCGTCCGGCAGAGGCTTTGCTGCTAAAACCCTCAGGCAGCCGTTCACCGTTGCCGGGTATCCTGGCTTTCCATGATCACGCCGCGAACAAGTATTTCGGCAAAAGGAAGATAACGCGTACGGCTGCAGAAAGCCACCCGGTTATGGAAGCACATCAGAGAGATTATTATGATGGACTTGCATGGGCTAACGAGATTGCAAAAAAAGGATATGTTGTACTGGTTTCAGACGCTTTTCCATTTGCAAGCCGCCGTGTAATGTTGCAGGATGTACCCGCACACTTACGAAATGGGCTTACAGATGATGAACCTGAAAACCCGGCAAACATAGATGCATATAATGAATGGGCTGCCCGGCACGAACATATTATGGCAAAATCCCTTTTCAGCGCAGGTACAACCTGGCCGGGTGTTTTCCTTGCTGAAGATAAAATTGCGCTTGACATTCTGTGTGCCAGGAGCGATGTTGATACTGCAAGAATAGGTTGCGGCGGGCTCTCCGGAGGCGGCATGCGTACCGTCTTCATGGCCGGGCTCGACCCCAGGATAAAATGTGCGGTATGTGTAGGTTTTATGACCACCTGGAAGGACCTGGTCCTTTATACATCAGTCATGCATACCTGGATGACATACGTCCCTTTGTTACCAAATGAACTTGATTTTCCCGAAATCCTGGGTCTGTCAGTCCCACTGCCTGTTTTTGTAATAAATGCATCTGATGATCCACTCTTTACCCTGCAGGGAATGGAAGATGCAGATGCTGTGCTGGGCGAAGTGTACAGAAAAGCAAATGCACCGGACAAATACAAATGCTCGTTTTATCCCGGCGGCCACAAGTTTGGCGCCGAAATGCAGAAGGATGCATTCGACTGGTTCGACAGGTGGCTGAAATAGAATCTCCAAATGTTTTTACAACCGGAAGCTACCTGGCTTTTATTTCTTCGATCAGCCTTGCGATAGCATCCCTTCTTTCGTATAGAACCAGGGGATCTTTTGAATATTCCCTGCCGCTGGTAAAGAATGTTTCATCAAAATAAAGCAGTTTCTCCACCCTTTCTATCAGTGACCGGTCACGGCGCGGATGAAGATCATCACGAAGGGTTCTGAGGATGACGAAATACTCGAAATCTTCTATCCCTTCCCTCAGGATGGCAAGCCTGATTGAGCGTACTGGTCCCTCGATGAACTTATCCCTGTTATTGTTAATATCACGGTTTGGGGGATAAAGAAGGCGGCCGTCACCATTCCCCCAATGACGCGGTCTGCCCTGGGGTGTCCCGTAGGAAGTAACATAAGCCATCGGATCATCCCAGGGGTTCTGCAGCTGTCCATGGCCTGTAAGTACGTCGCTATTCCAATAGTTGGCATACCAGATAAGTATCCCGGTTAGTTTATATTGATAGGACATCCAGCACCAGATCCGCATGTTCACTGCATCTTCATCAAGAAACAGGTTGACCCATGGAGGCTTGGGACCTGTACAAAGATAGGACC
>SLGC01000173.1 GCA_007123885.1 Bacteroidales bacterium
ATAACCACTAGCACCAGGGGGACCATCTTTTTCATGTCTGCCGGTCCGAGAAGTGCCATCGTGCCCTCGACAATCGGCCGGCCTGCAACATATATCCTATCATCTTCACTTTCAAAGGAGCGGGCGAAATCCATTATTTCCCTGTATAATTCCTGGGTAAAGTAGTCGCTGTCCATTCCCGCAACGATCAGCGCCACCGTCTCATCCTCTGAAACCAGTCGCCGGTAGACCATATCATTATCCCTTACATCCCGCCTGAGTTCCTCAAGCCTATCCGCGTCAGTGGGAACGCGTGTGTAAAATGACCTGACATCCAGACCCCATTCATCTCCCGTGATATTATCGGCCGACCAGAGGGACATAATATCATTGGAATCAAACTCCTCCATATCTTCAAGCGCCTCTGAAATATCCCTGATCATTCCGAGCGTCCGTGGATTATAAATGCCTGATTTGTTTTCTATTGCTATAAGAATTCCGTCCTTGATATTAAACCATTCCTCTGCCTGGTCACTGTAAACAAAAGCAGGGTGGCCGGAAGGCATGTATTCATCAAGGTTTGTCTCCATCCTCGCATTTTTTATCATGGCACTCAGGAACCATATACTTAATATCAGTACCGATAACATTGTCAGCCATGCCAGGCCTTTAAGCTTTTTTTCGTCTTTTTGCATAATCATGTTTGTTAATATTAACTAACTTTAAATGTTTAATAAATACCCTTAATTGGAAGGGCATTAACTACAGTTTTACTCTATAATAACCGGAGCTCTTTAATGGGTTTGGGAACCTTGACCACAAGTATGCGCGCAAGGGATTCTGAATTATTGTACAGGCAGTGTGGGATATCCCGGGGACTCTCGATAAGGTTGTCCGCTTCCGTTGTGATCCTTTCATCACCAACAAGTACCCCGGGAGTTCCCTCAAGAATATAAAAGAAAACATCGACCGGAGTAATATGAGGTTTCAATGCCTCACCTGGTTTCAATGTTATATGAACAGCCTGGGCGTGCTCCGTGTCATATAATTTCCGTACATCCACCTTATGAGGTGTATCGGATATCTGGGTTTCTTTGACGCTGGTGATTTTCATATTTAATTCGCAATTAGAAGTTTAACTGAATCAATTAATTTTTGTCCTTCTTTTTCCAGGTTGAATTTGTATCCTGAAAACTGCCATTGTTTAACAAAAAGTCGCAATGACCCCATAATAATTATTGCGATATGACCTGCTTCCAGGTCTGTCCGCACCTCTCCCCTCTCTTGTCCGTCCACAATTATCTTCCTTAGAATCTGGCTGTTCCGGTTTATCACTTCGGCTATCTTTTCAATAAGAGCGGGCTCACTGCGGAATATCTCCTCTGAAAATATCACCGACACCAAAGTGGGATTTTCAGCGAATTTCGAAAAATGCCGGGAGAATAGATGCTCAATCTTTTGAATAGCTCCAAGATCATTCTGCAATTCATCTTCAAAAATACTACCTGAACTTTCTTTAAACAGATCGAGTATTTTAAGCAATATCTCAATTTTGTTTTCATAATGTCTGTAGATTGCCGGTTCGCTTATGCCAATCTTTTTTGAAAGGTTCTTTATAGTGAGACCCTGTATCCCTTTTTGACTTATAAGTTCAAGTGCAGTATCAAGAATTTCTTTCTGACGTTCGGTTTGCATACTTATTCTTTTTTTTGTAAAATCATTATACACGCAACAATGAACAATATACCGGTACAACATGAGAACAGACGAGAAATACAGATGGCCCTAGAAAATTCATGATTACGGTATGAATTTGAGAATCTGAAGTGTAAAAACTGAAAAACTGATATGTTCAATATCTTAATTATACAAAATACGGCCTTTGTCTTTATATTTCATTACAAAGTTAGTTATTATTTACTAACTTGCAAATATTTTAACATATTTTTGTTATTTGGCGGTCAAAGATAACAGGTTTCAATATCCTTGTCAACTGAACTCCCCGGAAGGGTAGTAAGTCCCGGCCATATTTTGCGGCCCGGATAGACGGAGGTGTGAATTCCCGTATGGACGCCGTCACCGATAATTGCTCCCAGCTTATCCCGGCCGGTGCTGATCTTTTCTCCCATGAGCCTGGTAACCAGTTGCGCTCCGTCATGACGCAGGTTGGAACTGATAAACCCTGCTCCCAGGTTGCATCCGTCGCCTATGATACTGTCGCCCACATAACTTAAGTGGCTGACGTAAACGTTATTTCCAAGGATGGAGTTTTTTATTTCAACCGCATTTCCAATCCTGCAATTGTCACCTATGGCGCATACTCCCCTTATAAAGCAATTGGGACCGATAATGCAATTTTCTCCTGTTGTAATATGACCATCGAGATAAGCACCGCTTTTTACAACCGTGCCCTTTCCCAGGCTGACTTTTCCTTTGACAACGGCATAGTCTTCCAGATGCCCCTGGTTTGTTCCATCAACCATATAGCTGAACTGTTCCTGGCAGGTGAGCAGATCCCATGCAAATTCAATCTTAAAGGGGGCCGGGGACGGCCTTCCGGCTGATGCTTCCGGATAAAAGCGGTCAGCATAGGTTAACCGGTAATTAACGGTTTCAAAGGTGTCGACCAGGGAGATGTCATCAATAATCTCAAACCTGATTTTTTCAGGCAAGCCGGCGTCCCTGAAAATCGGAAAATGCTTTTCAAGTATAATGACCGGCAGGGCATCATAACCGCCTGAGACCCTTTCAATGGCATATTCAAGGAGGGTCTTGTTGAATACCCGCAGCAAAGCGTTCGGCTTGCTGACAGTTAAAGGAAAACATTCTTTTGTCTGGGCAATTGCGAGTATTTTATGTTTCACCTGTTTGCTTTTAGTATCCTGCCGGTAAAGCGACGTAAATCTCTGCCGGGTTTTTTAATATTTGAATGGCCTGTTCACGCCAGGCGGATCACCTTCTATATATGGAACCTGTTCAAAGATAATTACCTTCTGACATATAATAAAAACGTTGAATTGTTTTTTATCAACCGGACCTAAAGGCAACCTTTTTATAACGCTTGATCTCGTCAGGGTGTCCGGTTAAAGAGATTGTGTTTTGCATGACAAAATTTTGTATACTTTTTAAACATTATTATTACCTGAAATGGCCGATCAAATTTATAAACATTTATTAGTCAATCTATTAAATTTGCGGCACGATTCTGGATTTATCATAAAATAAAAACCAGAATATTATGAAAACACTAACATTAGATGTCCTGGTTATTCTGCTTGGAGCATTTATAATAATGAATACAGGGCAAATTTCCGTTTTTGGAACACAGGACCAGAATCGGCAGTTACGGGAAAGGATGAATAGTCCGAAAAACTATATTGATATAGATCATCTGCCTGAGGCCGTCCTCACCAGGCTGGAACAAGATTATGAAGGCTGGAATCTTTTAGAGGCTATTATTGAAAATAATGGAGAGGAGATATTTTATGAAGTTGAATTGATTAATAAAGAGAAAGATAAAACCAAAATCATAAAATTAACAAGTGACGGCACAGTAATCGGGGAAGAAGATCGCAAAAGGGATGACGAACACCGCAACAATGGACGAACCTGGTTTATATAGGGTCAGTCGCTGCGGTATTCCCATTCCTCGGTTTTGCCATCTATAATTTTAAATAAGGGATGAGGTTGTATTTCCTGTAGCATGGCTAACTCAGTGAACTTTGATATGTTCCTCATTTCCAGTTTTTTCTTCAAATGGATTATTTCAAATCTGAGTTGGCCCTTTGTAACAGTTAATTCAACAGGTTCAAAATTCCACTGAATTTTATCCTTGTTGAAATTAAACCCCCTTGATTCAGCTTCATTATAAACAAGAGAAAGATACTTGTTAATGCAGTCGACAGGCCTGTTGTGAGTTTTAAATCTTTTAAGCTGAGGATGGTTTTTATATCCTTTTGTTTTACCTTCCAGTACATGTTTTGCCAGAATAGCTTCTCTCCAGAGAGCCACAAGCCCTTTGGAATCCAAATAACAAGGATGAACCGACCAGATCCTCATTCTTACTCCTCTAAAACCTTAAAACCATTATTCATATCTTAAAAAAAATAATGCACCAGGCTAATATTTGACTGTAAGACAAATACTTAAAAGCATGCAACGGTAAATAGAATTCCGTTTTTTGTTGAATATCCCCTAACCTGCATCTCCAATATATTTTGCAAGTCTGCGGTTAGTCACCATTCCTTTTACATTCAAATCTTCAAGACATATTGTATCATACTCATTGGTTGTTCTATTGGTGAGGCAAACCCCGAAACAGTCCGTTAGTATATTCTTTCGCAAGGTTAAAATATGCCTTACATCCCACAAGCTAAAAAGACTTGTGGGTTTTACGGCATTTATATAAAGTGATTATTGTTGTATTTCCCAATGCATTTCTTTTGACCTTACCGGCTTTATACTCGTAAACCATCAGGGTAAGCAACATCATGGCCATAAAATAGAAGGCATCTTCAACCGGTATACTCCGGATCCGTATACCGAGATTTTCGCAGTTATCGTATATTACCACAGGCAAGGTGGTAAGAATGCCGTTAATAATATAAAATGGAACAAGGGCCACAATGTACATCAGGTAAAAATGAGTCAACCAGGTTTTGTGCGAATTAATAACCAGCTGCCAGCCTAAAAGTATGCAGGTCAGAAACATCACTACGAAAGTGTAAATTTTGTCTGTATTTGACAAAGCCATGATCAGCGAAAAAATACCCAGTAGAACAGTCAGGCTATATGAAGTGACCGGAAGATAAAGACCCGGTAAGAAGTACTTCAACACCTCATAAATAAATACGCAGCAATAGGTAATAATTATAAAAAACAGCCACTCTTCCAGAGGCAGGTTCAGAAGATAAACACCCGTGATGTACTCATTATTAAAAGACCATACATCCATTCTGGTGAATGCTATGTCCCAGGGAATGAAAAACAGCATCATCGCCAGTATACCGCTGAAAAGCTCCGGCCATTTCCTGTAAAACGCGACACGGTTTTCAAAGCTTCTGATCAATGGAATGCTCAAACTGGCCAGCAGTAAAACGGCGTATGTCCAATTACCCATTTATGAAATTTTCCTTATGTTTTGTCTAAGCCATACAAATATAATGTTTAACTTTTTGTAATTTCATCCCGGTGATCCGGAAAAGCTCGCTAATTTCTGCTAAAATGCTAATATGGGAATCATTCTGGCACTATCCATAATAGTCCTCTGGGCAATTCACCTTGTATACATGTTGTCATATGTGGAGTTTTCCGCCGGCAATCCATGGATGTATTTACACATTTTAATACAGGGTTATCTTTATACAGGTTTATTTATAACCGGCCATGATGCCATGCACGGCAGCATTGCATCAAATAAAACCCTTAATAAGATGATCGGCGCCCTGGCAATCTTTCTTTTTGCCGGCATGTCATACAGCCGTCTTAAAAAAAATCATATGATGCATCACCGTTTTCCGGCAGTAAAAGAAGACCCGGACTTTTATACGCGATCACAAAATTTCTGGATATGGTGGGGGGTATTTATGTGGCGGTATCTTACCCTGAGTCAGATTATCATTATGGCGGCAGCTTACAATGTTTTCATACATCTATTTGGGCTGGGTGATTTAAAAGTATTGATCTACTGGGCGTTGCCTGCCGTTATGGGCACGCTGCAGCTTTTTTATTTCGGAGTTTACCGGCCGCATCGCCGCCCTCACGAAGAACATATGATGCCTTACCGGGCCCGTACACAGGCCAAAAATCATTTGTGGGCAATGCTGAGTTGCTACTTTTTCGGCTATCATTTCGAGCATCATGAAAATCCCCGGACTCCATGGTGGAAATTATATACAGCAAAGCAACCGTTAAGCCCGGCAGACTGAAATCGGAGTTAAAGCCGCCATCCTTTGGTGGTGCATAGTCCGATTATAGCGAATTTTTACTCTGCAAAGAATATGTGCTTGATAATCTCAGGCTTATCAAACCTGGCAATCGTAGCACAATCATCATCAGGAAAGGCAGCCGGCTCCCATAAGTATCAGAGAGGGTGGTGACTAATACAATCTAATAATAAATAAGCAAAAATTTTCATATCTGAGTCGCACGGGAAATTATTTTTCTTAACTTTAATGTCAGATTTGACCATACGGGAAAATAGCTAACAAAATAAAACACATAAGAAATGCATCGGGGGTTTTTAAGCTCCGGAAATTAAAATACTATGATTATAACAGAAACATAGCGAATTGCATCGGTTTAACAAAATGGCTTTAATTGAAGCAGACCATAATTGATATGGAACTAATAAGCAATAGAATAAGCAATACAGAACCATCACTGAAAAGACTTGACTTACAAGGCTAACAGTCAATTATTAATGGACAGCAAAACACTTCTCAATATTGTTGAGGGAGCTCCTGACCCCATTGTTATTCAGACAGAACATCAATTTGCCTGGTTGAACCCGGCAGCATGCCGGCTATTTGGTGCCAGCACCCCGGCAGAGCTTATCGGTTCGGCCTTTAGTGAAAGGATCCATTCAGGATGGCACAATTTTGTTCATGAAAGAATGTGTACCGTCAATGAGGAGCGTAAACCTTTGCATGAACATGAATACAAAATAATCCGCCTGAACGGCGATGAAGTATGGATTGAATGCAAAAGTGAGCCTATCAATTATAAAGGCAAAGAGGGTGCGCTTATTTTTATGCGTGATAATACCACCCGCAAAGAAGCCGATGAGGTGCAATGGGATGCTGAGGAACGGACCAAATTCGCTCTCGAAGCAAGCAGGATCGGCATCTGGGAACTTGATCTGAAGAAAAATATTATTAATCGCTCAATTATACACGATAATATTTTCGGTTATTCCGAGATCCTGCCCCGGTGGTCATACAATACTTTTCTCCGTCATGTCCATACCGGTGACCGTAAATATGTACATGAAAAATTTAAGTTTGCCAGGGAAACCCGGAAGGAATGGAATTTCGAGTGCAGGATCCTGCGCAGGGACGGCCAGATTCGCTGGATCCTGACTGCAGGAAAAACAACTGATTACGTCGCCGGTGAACCACGCAGGATGATTGGGATTGTTCAGGATATAACCAAAATTAAAAGGGCCGAGCAGGAAATCAGCGCAAGTGAAGCAAAATTTAATAACGCTTTTCACAATCACTCGGCTGTCAAGCTTATTTTTGATCCTGAGAACGGCAATATCCTTGATGCCAATAAAGCTGCCGCCAAATTTTATGGCTGGACGGTGGAAGAGTTGAGGAAAATGAACATATCGCAAATCAACACCCTGTCCTTTGCAGAATTCAAGAAAGAACTCGAGAGTGCCGGCCCCGATAATGTTCATTTCAATTTCAGTCACCGGCTGGCAAACGGTAAGGTCAAAAATGTGGAAGTATTCAGCAGCATAATTGATATTGCCGGTAAGCAATTCCGGCATTCCATAGTACATGACGTGACTGAAAAGAAAAGAGCTGAAAACCAGATAAAACTCCTCAGCCGTTCAGTGGAGCAAAGCCCTGTTTCTACCGTAATTTGCGATATAAACGGCGGCATCGAATATGCAAACCCGGTTTTCCAAACCATCACCGGTTATTCGCTGAAGGAACTAAAGGGAAAGAATCCGCGCATTTTGAAATCAGGTCATCATCCCGATGAGTTTTACAGTGATCTTTGGAAGACCATCCTTTCGGGGAAAGACTGGTCGGGCGAGATCAGGAACAAAAAGAAAAACGGGCAGTTATACTGGGAGGAAGTAGTTATTTCACCGATTCTGGACGACCAGGGAAAGGTTGTCAATTTTGTATCTGTCAGGGAAGATATCACCCTGAGGAAAAAGATGGTTGAAGAGCTTGTGACAGCCAAGGAAAAGGCTGAAGAAAGTGACCGGCTGAAATCAGCTTTCCTGGCTAACCTGAGTCACGAGATACGCACCCCCATGAACGGGATCCTGGGCTTTACAGAAATCCTCAAGGAACCGGGATTATCCAGCAGGCAACAGCAAAAATACATTGATATTATAGAAAAAAGCGGCAAAAGGATGCTTGATACTGTTCATGACCTGATTGACATATCAAGGATAGAAACCGGGCAGGTTAACATGCACATCTCAGAGGTAAACCTTAACAGGCAACTCAGGAATATTTTTGAATTCTTCAGGCCCCAGGTGGAACAGAAAGGGTTGCGGTATATATTGAAAGAACAGGTGCCCCAGGAAATGGAGGTAATAATAACGGATAGCTCAAAACTTGATTCTATACTTACAAACCTGTTGAAAAACGCTATCAAGTATACCTGCAAGGGCAAAATTGAGGTGGGCTGCAGACAAAAAGGACAGTTTCTTGAATATTATGTCAGCGATACCGGCATTGGTGTGCCCCCCGGCAGGCAGGAAGCTATTTTTAACCGGTTTGTAAAGTCCGATTTAGATGATGTAGAATCTTTACAGGGAACGGGACTGGGCCTGGCCATATCCAAAGCTTACGCAGAGTTGCTTGGTGGTGATATCCGGGTGGAAAGCAAAGAAGGCGTTGGCTCAACTTTTTATTTCACCATGCTTTTACGAAAAGCTGAGGCCACGGCCGGCAAACCCCGGGATAAAACTCCTTCAGACACCGTTATCCCCCACCTTGAGGGGAAAAAAATCCTGATTGCCGAGGATGACTTGTTCTCAATGGAAATGATAGTCTATCAGCTGAATAAAACCGGAGCGGACCTGTTAATTGCCAGGGATGGCAGGCAGGCAGTAAAATTGTTTCAACCTGGCAAGGTTGACCTTGTATTGCTGGATATCCGCATGCCGGGCCTGGATGGCTATGAAGTATTGAAGAGAATCCGGTCAAAGGATCCTGGCGTAATTGCTATTGCCCAAAGCGCATATGCCATGCCCGAGGATATCAAAAAATTCAGGGAAGCGGGATTCAATGACTATCTTGTAAAACCTTTTAATCACGCTAAATTATATGATCTGCTGAAGAAATATCTTGCTATTTCTTCCAGGCGCTAATTATTCCCTGGCCCGCTTAGCTCGCCGTGCTTCAAAAATGGTTATTAAAACTGGCATCTGCCAGGAATGAAGCCTTCCATAAACTTTTCGAACTTCTTTCCGGAATGATCAATTCCTCCGATGTGGATTTTGCCGGTATGACAGCGTCGGATGTGTTAAACCGGGACTGGAAATTGAATAGCTCAGTAACCTCTTATTAAAGAAAGCAGGATCGAAATAACTGCGAAAATCAAAAGGATATGGATCAAATGGCCAAGTGAGAAAAGGAAGAATCCTAACAGCCATCCTATCACAAGGATAATAGCTATCAAATAAAGCAATCCTCTCATAACAATAACTTTTTAATAAGATTTTCTACGGTAAAATCATGTATATAAATATACGGATATTTTTACACATTTCAAAAAGGACGACTTTTAAATTTTGATTGTATAAAGTATCGTTATCAAATTGTTTAGTAAAGTGTGACTACTTCATGATCGGTATTTTGCAGTTCAATTCATGGATGTCACATCAGGTAAACAGCAAACAACGATTAAATCATTGACCTCATGTATCTTATCATGACCTCCGGGTACAGAAATGTCCTGGCGAACTTTGTCCGAAAGGTGTGTATATGGACCGGATCTTTATAAACAAGATTGTCATAACGGTCGACAAGACTGATCAATTTGGCAGGATGAAACTGAATTTGCTGCCTCTGCCCGGTTTACTCTCAACCTTTATGGTGCCGCCATGCCTATCGACAAATTCCTTGCATATTAAAAGGCCCAGACCGGTCCCCTTCTCATTATCTGTGCCGGGGTTCGTAAAAGGAACAGCGAGATCCCAGATTTTCTTCTGCTCTTCAGGACTTATTCCGATGCCGGTGTCAGAAACTGTAACTACAATAGATTCATCCCGTTTTTCACAAAAAATGGTTATAGTTCCTCCCCTATCGGTAAATTTTATGGCATTGGTCAGAAGATTACGCAAGATTATCTTTAGCATGTTTGGATCGGCCAGGATTATGAAGTTATCATCAGGAGGTAATTCAACAGACAATCCTTTGTTCATTGCAGTTTCCATCAGACTATCAAGCAATTCGACCAATATATCGTTTAGCACAACTTCAGCTGGTTCAAACTGAAGCATTCCCAGTTGTGATCTTGTCCATAAAAGAAGGTCTTCTAGCAGATCGTTTGTTTTAAGGATACTTCGCCTTTGTATCTTAAGTTGACGTTCAAGGGTTTGCTTATCCATATGATTCAGATCAGCCAGCATTATCTCAGAAAATCCAAGAAGTGCTTGAAAAGGCGTTCTAAGATCATGTGCAAGTATCTGAATGAACCGGTTCTTATCGGCATTGAGTTTCCGAAGCTCCCTCTCATAGTTTTTCTTCTCGGTTATATCCTGAACCATGCCTGTTGAGCTTACGATCTTGCCAGAATTGTCCCGTTTATGTATACATTTTTCCAAAACATAACGAATTTCCCCGGATTTTCTTATAATCCTGTGTTCAATGTCATAGGAGTCCATGTTTTCCTCCAGTGACCTGATATAAGCTTTATGCACCACCTCACGGTCTTCAGGGTGGACAAGATCAAGGAAAACTTCGTAGGTGGTCTCAATCTCCCCGGGATCTATACCAAAGATCCGGTATACCTCATCGGTCCATGTTAAATGATTTGTTTCCAGGTCAAGACACCAGCTTCCCATTCGGCCGATCTTTTGAGTTTCAGATAAAAGCAATTCCTTTTCCTGTTTATCAATTTCCTCCAGCTTTCGCCCGGTAATATCATGAAATACACCTATGAGATATTTCTTGTTTCCACAATCGAAATCATGACAACTGCTTATGATTACCGGGATCCTCAACCCTTCGGCTGTCAGTATCTCCGATTCAACATTCTGATGCTTGTAATCCTGGCTAAAAACATTTTGAACTTCCACATTGAGATCCGGTGGATGCAGCTGAGACTGGTGCATCTTTTTCACCTCTTCAAGCGGATATCCAATTATTTCAAGCGCCTTCTTGTTTGCATTGAGAATTTGTCCGGTTTCGGCATCGGCTATGAAAACCGGATCGGGAATATGGTTAAACAGTTTGTAGTAAAAACTATTTTGATCAGTAACTGCTCCCTTTTTTGTTTTTTCCATATCAGGGAAGTATTAATGAATAAACAAGTGAAATGAATCTATTTTTAACCAGGTAATGCCGTAACAAAATCGACCATCTTATAATTTCATAAAGGATCCCGGTCACCGTTTTTCAGTTTAATTTCAGCACAGCATCAGAAATTATCCTGACTGCATAATCAATCTCTTCAAAGGATGTGAATTTCCCTGTTGAAATGCGTACAGTGCCTGCAGCAGTTGCAGGGTCAACATTCATTGCCCTGAGTACCGGCGATATTTCACCCGAACCGGAATGGCATGCTGCACCTGTGGATATCAGCACCTCCTTGCCGATCAATGATGCAAGTTCACCTGCATCAATATTATCAAATGAAATGCTAAGAGTATTTGGAAGTGTGTCGGAAAATTTACCGTTTAACTTTATTCGGCCACCGACTCTGCTTTGAAGGCCCTCAAGAAGCCTGGCCTTTGTTGATAACATGATGCTGTGGTTTTTCTCAAAATCACGGAGTGCGACTTCACAGGCCTTGCCAAGCGCTACGATATGAATTACATTTTCAGTACCGGGTCGGATACCCTTTTCCTGATCTCCACCATACATCAGGTTTTCAATCTTCACTCCCCCCCTGATAAAAAGAGCGCCAATGCCCTTGGGTGCATATAGTTTATGCCCGGCAATTGAAAGAAGATCCGGCCCGCGGTCAGATATACGGATATCAATTTTTCCGGCCGATTGTGCCGCATCTGTATGGAACAGAATTGTGTTCCTTTTTGCAATGTCCCCTATTTCCCTTACCGGCTGAATTGCACCTGTTTCATTGTTTGCATGCATTATGGTAATCAGAACCGTATCCGGCCTTAAGGCATTCTCCACATCAGAAGGCCTTACGGATCCGTATTCATCAGTGGAAAGATAGGTAACTTCAAAACCTGATAATTCAAGATACCGGCATACATTCATTACGGCTGGATGCTCGATTGAAGAGGTTATTATGTGCCTTCCCTTTTCATTGCCGGCAAATGCCGCACCCGCTATCGCATGATTATTTGATTCGGTGCCGCCGCTGGTAAAAACAATTTCATCCGGCCGGCAGCCTGTCAGTGCTGCTACCTGTTTTCTTGCCTGCTCAATAGCGTTCCTACTATATCTGCCTAAAGAATAGGAACTTGAAGGATTGCCAAAATGTTTGTCAATGAAGGGCAACATTGCTGCTGCCACCTCGTGGTCAAGAGGGGTGGTCGCATTATAATCAAGGTAAACAGGTTTTTTCATTTCATCTGCTTCTCTGCCTGATAAGAAAATGCCTTTTGCTTCATTTAATACCCTGGTTTTTCCTGCTCTTTGATGTAAATATAAAAATAATATCAGAAACAGGGAGGACATCATCAAACAGCAATTAGCATTTATCTTATATCTTTGCGCTTTGTAGAATATTTCCTTAGTTCCCTTCCGGGGAAATTACTGAAAATGATCAAAGCACAAAACATAACGCTTTCTTTCAACGGCAAAACAATTCTCAGTGACCTTTCCTTTCACATAAAAAATGGTGAGAATGTCTGTATTTCCGGTCCTTCAGGAAAAGGCAAATCATCATTGCTGAAAATGCTGCAGGGATATATTCTTCCCGATAAGGGCACTATTGAAGTTGGCGGTAAAGAATTAAACAATAAAAACATCAGGCATATCAGATCAATGATGGCATATATTCCCCAGAATATCAACCTTCCTGCAGGTAATGGCAGAGAACTTACAGAATTGACGGGCAGCGGGGGATCAATAGAGAATGTTCGCAGGTTAATGGAAGAGCTGGGACTTCCGGCTGAAATGCTGGAACAGAGCTTTGATGAGATAAGCGGAGGTCAGAAGCAGCGCATTGTAACTGCTGTATGCCTGTCGCTCGGAAGATCGATTATATTGCTGGATGAGCCTACCTCTTCCCTGGATGATGATTCGATATCCAAACTGACGGAAGTAATAGATAATTTAAAGAACAGCACCATCATTTCGGCATCCCATAATAATAAATGGATTCATTCGGCCGGTAAAATAATAAGGTTATAAAAACACCCATTAGCTTTGGGCAGACAAAATAGTATGAGTTACATGCCGATTAAATATTTTAAATAAACAATTCCTGATTGCAATTATGAATGACACGGCTGAAATAGGAATTCTGAACCTCATGCTGGGCTCTGCAATTCTTATAGTGCCCCTGATGGTTTTTCTCTATTACCGGATCAGGCTGGTAAAGGATCTTTTTATAAGTGTTTTCCGTATGATCTTGCAACTTTTCCTGGTGGCACTGTATCTTGAACTTATATTTGATATGGACAATCCCTGGATCAATTCTCTCTGGGTTCTTATTATGATCATTGTAGGTGCAGGTACGGCAGTTAGCAGGATAAATATCAACTGGCGCCTTTTCCTTGTACCCTTCATGTTGGCGGGATTACTGTCAATGGTAATCATTAATACATTTTTCCTGGGAGTAGTGATCAGGCTTGACTATTTTTTTGACGCTCGTTATTTCATCCCTATCTCCGGCATGGTTCTGGGAAATTCCATCAATCATAATATCGTGGGATTGACGGCATATTTTGAGGGATTGTCAGATCGCAGGGAACTATACTATTTTATCCTGACCAACAGCGGAAGCCGTAAGCAGGCGATACGGCCCTACATTCAGGATGCACTTGTAAAAGGACTTAACCCGCTGCTGGCAACCATGTCGGTTATTGGGCTTATTTCACTGCCCGGTATGATGACCGGCCAGATCCTTGGCGGCTCATCGCCGGTTACTGCGATCAAATACCAGGTGATGATCATGATCGCTATTTTTGCCGGTTGCACCTTGATATTAATTATGAGTATACTTTATTCAAACTTTTTTGTTTTTGATGATTATGATAACATCAGACCACTGAGGCAAAAAGACAGGTTAGTGAACCGGAAAAAATATGGTACTGGTCCATCAGGATAAAGTTTGATAAATTCCCATGAAACAGGAATGAACCGGACTATCCACTTAATTCCAGGTCATTAAGTTCGGGATATTTAAATGGTCTGACCACCCCCGGAATGTTGGAATCCCGGTTCCTGTCAGTAATTAACCGGCTTATAGTATACGCATTCATACGGGATGAATCAAAAGGTTTGAGAAGCGCTTTTTTTTTCGGGATTTCATCAGCCATAAGCCATTCATTCTCATTTTGGGGATCCAGGATGACCGGCATCCTTTTCCTTGCATTATGTATTTTGGAAGTCAGTCGATTGGCTTCACATGTGATGATCGCAAACGAATGCAGGATTTCCCCGGTTTGTTCACTGATCCATTCATCCCATATTCCCGCAAAGGAAAATATCTCCATATCAGGAACAAAAATAAAAAACGGATATTTTTTCCCATTGTAATGCATCCATTCAAAGTATCCGGTTGCCGGTACCAGGCACGGCCTGTATTTAAAAGCATGTTTAAAACTGGGTTTTACATCGATAGTCTCATAACGTGCATTCAAGGTTTTTGACCTGATCCCGGAAGCATGCTCCTCCCCTTTCACCCATGCCGGAACCATTCCCCACTGCATGAAGTCAATGTTTAAATCACCTTCTTTAACATTCTGCAAGACAATTGGTAAATATTCATGATCAAATCCATTGGTATGGTAATGTACAGGAAAGGGGTCAATCTGCGGTAACCGTGGAAGAATGTTGTACCTTTCAGCTATTTCAGTTGCCGTTTTGTTTATGGAATAATGATAGCACATGTTCTTGCCCGTTATTAAATATGTCCTGGTGTGGACTATACCAGGAAGGCATGGACTGATAAGGATAATTTCCTGAATCGCCTCTGAGTTCTTTTAATATTACCGCTTTTCCTTTTTTCGTGCCTCACCAACAGGTATGCGCTTTCCTTCAAAATATGCGGCTATAAATACATTTCTGGTGGAAAGTGACTTCATTATCCTGTCTGCTTCTTCAAATGAAGAGCAGGGGCCCAGAAAATATTTATACCAGCCGTCTTCCCGTATCATATTTATCGTTCTTTGACCGCTGTATATCTTATTAAGATCGCTATCCGGAATTTCCCTGTCATGGGCAGCAATCTGTACGATATAGTATAGCTCATTAGTTTCCGGAAGCCGGCCGGGGGATTGCTGGTTTTGCCTGTCAGATCCTCTGGTTTGTCCGGCAGGTTGAGCAACCGGTTCCCGGGTTTGTCCGGCAGGTTGAGCA
>SLGC01000099.1 GCA_007123885.1 Bacteroidales bacterium
AACCCTATCAGGATCTTAATATTGAACTCACCAGGAAACTGGATATATTAAGATCGGTTGAAAAAGCGCAGGATGTTGGTGTGGTTCCCGACAGGCGTGCATATATTGAGGAAGAGTATGAGATGTACATAGTGGACAGTTATGTGATCGACCACCGGGGAGAAATCCAGGAAGGCCTCGTAGCTGCCGAGCTGAATGTACGGAATGAATTGCGCCAGCCACTTGAAGAGAGAAATCTTCCAGTATATCTAGCCAGGATTAATGAGAGGGAATATACTGTAATTCCCGTTTTTGGAAGGGGCTTATGGGGACCGGTTTTTGGCTATGTCGCCCTGGAGGATGATTATAATACGATATTCGGGGTCATTTTTGACCACGAATCAGAAACCCCCGGACTGGGTGCCGAGATCAGTACTCCTCCTTTTGAAGACCAGTTCAAGGGAAAGAGATTATTTGATGATGATGGTGAATTTGTTTCTATCCAGGTTATTAAATCAGGTACGGCACCACTGACCGATCATCGCGTAGACGGCGTATCGGGAGGTACCATTACCGGTCAGGGTGTTGAAGCAATGCTCAGGGATGCGCTGGGCAGCTATGTCGAATATTTTAGAAAACAAAATCCGGAATTATGAGCAAATCAGAAAAAGAAGCTTTGTTTTCGACAAAGAATAAAAAATTGTTGACCACGCCACTGAATGATGAGAATCCCATCACAGTCCAGGTGCTTGGTATCTGTTCCGCGCTGGCTGTGACAGCACTGCTGGAACCGGCGTTTGTACTTGCCGTTGCTGTAGTGGCCGTTATGGGTGCAGCCAATGTGATAATATCAGTGCTGCGTCATACTATACCAACGCGGATACGGATAATTGTGCAGCTTGTCGTGATCGCCTTCCTGGTGATCCTTGTTGACCAGGTACTGAAAGCATTTCTCTACGATGTAAGCCGGCAACTTTCTGTATTCGTGGGATTAATTATCACCAACTGCATTATTATGGGGAGGCTTGAAGCTTTTGCCCTCGGGAACAAAGTCTGGCCTTCCCTGCTTGATGGTGTCGGAAATGCAGCTGGTTACGGTGTCATACTTATCATGGTTGCATTTTTCAGAGAATTACTTGGATCGGGAACCTTGTGGGGATACCCTGTTATGGAAACTCTTGGTGTTTACAGGACCGGCTATGTGGATAACGGTTTTATGATTCTTCCGCCCATGGCTTTGATCACTGTTGGGATAATCATCTGGGTCCAGAGATCATTTAACCGTAAACTGATCGAATCAAATTAAAATCTGTTGATATGGAAGAATTAACCAACATATTTGTAAGGTCCGTATTTATTGATAACATGGTGCTGGCATATTTTCTTGGAATGTGCTCATACCTTGCTGTATCGCGGACTGTTACAACTGCCAACGGGCTTGGGATAGCAGTGATCTTTGTACTTGGTTTCACTGTGCCATTAAACTATCTGATCGAAAACTATTTTCTGCGCGAGGGTGCGATGGTGTGGCTTGGCCCGGCCTTTGCCGATGTAGACCTGAGCTTTTTAAGTTTTATCCTGTTTATTGCAGTTATTGCTTCAATGGTTCAGCTTGTCGAAATGATAGTTGAAAAGTTTGCCCCGGCTCTTTATTCCTCACTTGGCATATTCCTGCCCCTGATTGCGGTAAACTGCGCGATACTGGGAGGATCCCTTTTTATGCAGGAAAGGGAATATGCAAATATTGCCCAGGCTACCTCTTTCGGAATAGGATCGGGAGTGGGATTTTACCTTGCTATTGTCGGTATCGCCGCAATCCGCGAGAAGATCCGTTACTCGAATGTGCCTGAACCGTTGCAGGGACTGGGGATCACGTTTATAATAACCGGATTGATGGGGATAGCCTTTATGAGCTTTATGGGTATAGCACTGTAGGGTTAATGTTCTTATTAAATAATTATATAAAGTAAATACCAAATGATCTTATTAGCATCCCAGGGGTTGATTATTCTGATAAGTATTGCTGTATTTTTCGTGGTAATCCTTTCCCTTGTAATGATCCTGCTTTATGCCAAATCCAGACTCACACCTTCGGGTGAGGTTACACTTACGATAAACGACAAACAGGAATTAAAAACCCAACCGGGATCAACCGTTCTCACTACTCTTTCAAACAACAGCATATTTCTTCCCTCAGCATGTGGCGGAGGCGGGACATGCGCCCAGTGCAAGTGCCAGGTAGTTGAGGGAGGAGGATCAATACTTCCAACCGAGAAGGATTTTTTTACCCGTCGCGAACAGCAGGAAAACTGGCGCCTAGGCTGCCAGGTGAAGGTGCGCGAGGATATGAAGATCAGGATCCCTGAAGAGGTGCTGGGAATTAAGAAATGGGAATGTGAGGTGGTGAGCAACCATAATGTTGCCACTTTCATTAAGGAATTCGTTGTCAGGCTGCCCGAGAATGAACATATGGAATTCAGGTCCGGTCAGTATGTCCAGATCGATGTGCCGAAAATCGAAGTTGATTTCAAGGATATCGATGTTGAAGAGCAGTTCAGGGATGAATGGGACCAGTTCAACATGTGGGACCTCAAAATGAAGAATCCCGAGGAAACCTACCGTGCCTATTCAATGGCCAACCATCCTGCAGAGGGCAATATTATAATGTTGAATATCAGGATAGCCACTCCACCGTGGGACAGGTCAAAGGGAACGTTCATGAATGTTAATCCCGGAATATGTTCATCCTATGTATTTTCCCTCAAACCTGGCGACAAAGTAAATATATCAGGGCCTTTCGGTGAATTTTTCATTAAGGAGTCAGATAACGAAATGGTATATATCGGCGGAGGTGCAGGTATGGCTCCGCTGCGTTCCCATCTTTTCCACCTTTTCCATACCCTCAAAACTAACCGCAAGGTATCATACTGGTATGGTGCCCGTTCACTTCGGGAAGTATTTTACGAGGAGCATTTCAGGAAAATTGAAAAGCAATTTCCCAATTTCACTTTCAATATCGGCCTTTCCGAACCAAAGCCTGAAGATAACTGGACGGGGTATACCGGTTTCATCCATCAGATCGTCTACGATAATTATCTTGGCAAACATGAGGACCCTGATGATATCGAGTATTACCTGTGCGGTCCTCCCATGATGAACGATGCCGTGCTGAAAATGCTTTATGACCTTGGTGTACCGGATGATATGATCGATCTGGATGATTTTGGCGGATGATGGCTTACTGATCTTAATACCGGCATCCTTTGAGTGTGGTAATGTCCTGGCCGGGCTTTGCCTTAAAGGCATTTTTGATCAAAAAAGGCGATAAGAAGCAAAAACCTGGGTCAAAGCCACCATTTGTTTGTTATAGATAGTCGTTTTTAGCAAATTTTTTACCGTCGCAAGGGCATTGATAATATTGTATATATCCCTGCGTTTTAGAATACAATAGCTAATCATAATATTAATGAGACGTATTTTAATATTCATTATCCCTGCATTGATCATGATCTCATGCGGCAGGGGTGAGCAAAGGAAATTTGTTTTCCTGGAAGGATTCACTCAGGGAACCAGCTACCATATCGCATATCATTCAGCGGATTCGGTCGATTATCATCAGGAATTAAAGGCACTGTTCAGTGATATTGATAATTCAATGTCCATATATAATCCTTCATCAATAATCTCAGCGGTTAATAACGACGAACCGGGTGTTGTGCCGGATGATTATTTTATAAAAGTTTTCGAACGGGCGCAGGAAATTTCACGGATCACAAATGGCGCTTTTGATATCACAGTAGGACCCCTTGTCAATGCCTGGGGCTTTGGCTCTACAGGACCGGCAAATGTGGACCCGGGGATCGTTGACAGCCTGCTGCAATTTGTTGGCTGGGAAAAGGTTCGGATCGAAGAGGGTTTTATTGTCAAGGATATGCCCGGGATCAGGCTTGATATGAATGCCATTGCCAAGGGTTATACGGTCGATGTGGTTGCGGATTTTTTTGATTCAAAAGGGATCACTGATTACATGATCGAAATCGGCGGCGAGATCAGGCTGAAGGGAAAAAACAGGAACAACCAACTCTGGCGGATTGGCATCGATAAGCCTGTAGATGATCCGATGGCTCCAACGCGCGAGCTGCAGGAAATAATCCAGCTTACAGGAAAGGCAATTGCCACCTCGGGTAATTACCGCAAATTCTATATCAAGGATGGTCAAAAATTCGCTCATACCATAGATCCGGATTCCGGCTATCCTGTACAACATAACCTGCTCAGTGCTACAGTGATAACCGGCACCGCAATGGATGCTGATGCCTGGGCTACGGCTTTTATGGTAATGGGGGTTGAAAAAAGCATGGAACTGGCCCGTACCGTTAGTGAACTTGAAGCCTATTTCCTCTATGACCTCAATGGTGTAACTGCAGTTGCATCAACAGAAGGTTTCAGGGAACTTTTAAATTAAAAATATCAGCCTTAAAGGCAGGTTGCTAAACCAGCGGTAATAACTCAGTCAGAAGTTTCCGGTGTTTGTTGGAACGATATTGCCGGTTGCAACTCGCGACCTGGATAATGCTGCTGACAGATCCAGCCGCCGCATGGTCAACCCTTATAAAACAGCGACTTATTATGAGAGTGGTTATATTCTGGCGGCTCCATGTGATGATAGTTCGATTTTTATCAAAAATAATATCACTTTGCAGGTTCTCCGGGATCACAAACTTTTTCCCTTCCGCAACCACAGGTAATTCCTTTGTCTTCAAGTTCCGGAGAGTGGTTGCAGGAACCTCCGGAGAATTTTCCATCCTTGACAAACAGCAGCTTTACCGACATTGCTCCCACGGCAATTAAAACAAGCACTATCGAAACTAGTATGAGGTTTAAAATATCCATTATAATTGGTTTAGAATACAACGACTAAAGTTCCATAAAACTGACCCTGTAAAAAACGAACAAAACTGACTGCCGGTATTTATCTTCTCCTGTAAATTAAGCTTTTGGCCATATCTGGCGTCAGTTCAGACATTCTGAAATTGACCTGTAATCAGTTACATTCCTGCATAAACCGTGCCTAAATTAAAACGAATCTAAATAGTAATTGTTTTATCCTGGTGATTATTTTATCTATCCTAAAAATCCGCATCCTAACTTACAAACCCGCATTCTGCTTTACCTTACAAACCCTCATCCTGCTTTAACTTACAAAGTCGCATCCCTAGTCAATGTCATTCGGCCTCAAAGTTGCCAATCTGCCATTATCCGACGTCCTTTGGATGCAATCATGTTATGTCTGCTTTGCCCGAAAGATGGTAATCCCAAGGGCGGATGGCCGGATTGCAGGATCATTGGCGGTCAGAAGATTCGTCCTCCTTTTCATCCGGCTCTGCAATATCCTTGTTGCTGAACAGGTATCCGAAAGGATTCAGGGCGGGAACATGGCGGCATACCTCAGAGACTATTGCGAAGATGGGGATAGCAAGGACCATTCCCATTATACCCCATATCTCAAGTCCCGCGATTACAGAGAGAATTATAAAAAAGGGATGCACATCAAGCTTGCCACCGAGTATAATTGGCTGAAGGATATAAGTATCAATGAACTGTGCCACGCCAAATGTTATGATTATTCCTATGATCTGCCCTGTTTCCCCATCTGTAAGCAGGCTCACTGCAATGGCTATAAAAAGTCCAACAAAATTGCCTAAAATGGGGATTATGGATAATGCAGCAGAGATCAGGGCAATAAAAAAGGCATTTTCAAGCCCTGAAATTGCCAGTCCCGCGAAATAGAACCCCGCCAGTATTACCATAAGAAATAACCTTCCAGCAAGGTACCTGCGGCTAACAAATGAAGCGGTTGCAATTGCCTGTGAAACTTCTTCCCGTTTTTCAATCGGAAAGAACCTGAGTATGAAGATCTTGAACCTGCTGCGAAAATATATGAAGAAGAAAACATATACAAGGACAAGAAGAGAATTGCCAAGAAAACCGAAAACTGCACTCACCGTTGTAAATACCTGCTCTCCGATCTGCATGGCATCCTCCTCATTCTCATTATCGTCACCATTCTCATTATCTTCATCCTGCTGCTGTTCCTGATTTTGCTGGTTCTGCTCTTCCTGATTATCCTGTTGCTGCTGCTCTTCATCTTCCTGTCCGGGCGGCTCTTCCTGGTCATCTTCCTCTAACATATCGATTCGAATATCCTCCTCAAGTGGTGTATGTTCCCTGAGATACTGGTTAAGTTCGACCAGTTTTTCCCGGGCCTGCCTTTGTATGTCGTCCCAGTCCTTTGTAAAACTTCTCACCTGACCAAACAGAACTGCCATAAATGCGGAAATAACCAGGAGTATGATAAGGGTTGAGGCCAGAGTGGCCAGGGCCCTGGGCCACTTCCATCGTTCAAGCCTGTCATTGATGGGAAGCATCAGAAATGCCAGAACCATGGCAGTAAAAAGTGGAACCAGGAATGCCTGGGCCTTAACCAGTCCGGCGAACAGAAAATATACGCCAAGAACAAATAGTGTAAAATAGAGTATAATTTTTCTCCTCTGTTCCATACAGCCATATTTTATCCTGCCTTCCTGAGAAAAAAACCAAATATAACCTGCAAACGCCCGGGTCGTATAAATGAAACAATAATTCCGGATAATGGTTCACCTAACGTTGTCAAAATTAAGCTCCTAGTGAACTACCCATTAACTAAAGACTAATGGGCTTCGGAATTCACAGGCTTGTGCTTCTTTTCAGAAGTCTGATCTGAGCCTCCTTTCGTGTAATCGGAGTTCCGCCCCGATTATTTTTAATCCTTCTGCAAGGATTTTTTTACTTGCATTTATGTCCCTGTCCAAAATATGACCATCCGGACAAGGCTGATATTGTACCGATCAGGATAAGCCGGTGAACCATTTGAGATGCCCGGGTGTTAAACTTCAGGAAAATGTTCGTGAGGTTTTCTTACCCGCAACAGGGGCCTTTGCTTTTGCCTTTTCCGTGGCACTGTATTTCATCATGCTTTACACAGGTAATGCCGCGTTTTTTCATTTCTTTGTTCCGCCCTATTGATGTTGACGGAAACCTGCCGTTTTTTTCAAGCAGTATCCTGAGGGATAATCCGGCAAAGATCAAACCCATAAGCACTGTGGCTGAGCCAAGGATCAACAGAAATTCCTTCATTGCTTTTAGTTTAACTCAAAACCCGCGTCTTCCTGGCGCGGTCATGTCCTGGCGGGGCTTTGCCCGAAAGGCATGTGCGATTAAAAAAAATCACGGTGCGAAGAAAAATCGGTGGTGCCACCCCGGTGGTGGATAATCCGATTTTAGCGAGTATTTTACTTTTCGGCCACAAAGTTAACCATATAAGATTCAGAGACCTGAAAAAGATGGTATTTTTATCAAAAAAAATGGGTAATATGAATGTGTTCTTTTTCCCGGTGTATTGTTATGCTTTCCGAAGGCTGATTATGGCTACATTTTAAAACATGGATAAATGAACAATTATCTGGAATTATTCTTTGTAAATTTGTAAGCAATTTAATAGACAGAAATCAAATTGAATTACACCATGGATCTTTCATCATCTTTAAACCCTGACAATCAACTATCTTTTGATGAATTTAAAAATGAGGTGCTGGCTGATTACCGGACTGCTCAGGTAAGCAGGAACCTGAGCATTACCGGAAGAAGGGAGGTGCTGAACGGAAAAGCCAAGTTCGGGATTTTTGGTGACGGAAAGGAGATTGCCCAGATTGCATTCGCAAAGCAATTCAGGAATGGTGACTGGCGGTCGGGATACTACAGGGATCAGACCTTTATGATGGCTGCCGGACTATTTACACCCAAAGAATTTTTTTCTCAGCTCTACGGGCAGACCGACCTGGAACTGAACCCGGGTAATGCCGGTCGTTCTTTCAATAACCATTTTTCAACCCGCAGCATCAACCCCGATGGTACCTGGAGGGATTTTATGAACCAGAAAAACTCATCGGCCGATATATCGCCTACTGCCGGACAAATGCCCAGGCTATTGGGACTTTCCTATGCATCTAAATTATTCCGCAACCTGGATTATTTGCAACAGTTCAACACCCTGACGAGCAATGGAGATGAAGTTGCATTCGGAACTATTGGTGATGCCAGTACATCGGAGGGACATTTCTGGGAAATGATAAATGCCGCTGCGGTTCTCCAGGTCCCGGTGGCCCTTGCTATATGGGATGATGGTTATGGCATCTCGGTGCCGAAAAAATACCAGACTGCCAAAGAAAGCATATCAAAAGCATTACGTGGTTTTGAAAAGGAGGATGAAGACCAGGGTATTGTAATTTTAAAGGGCAAAGGATGGGATTATCCGGGATTGTGCAAGTTGTTTGCTGCAGGAGTGGAGCTTTCCCGTAAGGAACATGTGCCTGTAATTTTTCATATTGATGAAATGACTCAGCCGTTGGGTCATTCAACCTCAGGATCGCATGAACGTTATAAACCGGCCGAAAGGCTCCAGTGGGAGAAGGATTGTGATCCGCTGAAAATAATGAGGGAATGGATCATCTCCTCGGGACTTGGTTCTGGCAGTGAACTTGACACTATCGAGCAGGAGGCCGTAGTTGAAGTGCGCGAGGCAAGGAGGGATGCCTGGACGGATTATACGGCTCCCATGATCCGGGAACGGGATATGCTTCTGCAAATAATTGATAACCGAAGTTGTGTTTGCAAGCAGGCAGGATATGACAAGCTTGCAATCATAACAGGCGATTTGAAGAAAATAGAGTTCCCGGTAAGAAAGGATAACTTCAGCGCGGCAAAGAAAATACTGCGGCATGTTTGTTATGATTGTGAAATAAGGGATCAGCTCCAGAGTGATCTTTCCGGCTGGCTGAATAGAAACCTTCATGATACCGCCCAAAGGTACAATACCCATCTTTATAATGAATCGCAGTTTTCTGCGCTTAATGTACAACCGGTCAGCACCCGCTTCAATGATGATTCACCCCTCGTGCCCGGCCGTGAAATACTCAGGGATTTCTGGGATAGAGCGCTGGAGCGTGATTCCAGGGTATTTATTTTTGGTGAGGATACCGGTTATATAGGGGGCGTAAACCAGTCATATGAGGGCTTGCAGAAAAAATATGGCGAACTGAGGGTAACCGATACCGGTATCAGGGAAACCACGATACTGGGTCAGGCAATTGGAATGGCCCTTCGCGGGCTGCGTCCGGTAGCCGAGATACAGTATCTTGATTACCTGTTATATGCACTGCAGACTTTCAGTGATGATCTTGCAACTACACATTACCGTACACGCGGCGGACAGTCCGTCCCGGTTATCGTTGTTACCAGGGGTCACCGTCTTGAGGGGATCTGGCATGCCGGCTCACCAGTGGGCATGATAATCAATTCAATACGTGGTGTATATGTTTGCGTTCCGAGGAATATGACCCAGGCTGCAGGATTATACAATACCCTGCTGGAAGGACAGGATCCTGCAATCGTAATTGAACCCCTCGGTGGTTACCGGCTGAAGGAACAGAGGCCGGAAAATATTGGCGAGTATAAAATAGCTCTTGGTCAGCCCGAGATAATCAGGGAAGGAGATGACATCACCGTTGTCACCTACGGAACGTGTGTAAGAATTGCATATGAAGCGGCTTTGCAGCTGGCCGATTTTAATATCGGGGTCGAACTTATCGACGTACAGACCCTTTTGCCATTCGACACATCCGGAATTATTATGGATTCCATAAAAAAAACGGGCAGGATCTTGTTTTTTGATGAGGATGTGCCGGGAGGAGCAACCTCATTCATGATGCAGCAGGTCCTTGAGGAAAGGGAAGGTTTTTTCCATCTCGATGCCGAGCCGGTAACACTCACCGGCAAAGATCACCGTACTGCCTATACAACAGATGGGGATTATTTTTCAAATCCGAACGCGGAAGATGTTTTTGACAAGATTTACCATCTGATGTATAAATCGGATCCAAAGAAGTATCCGCAACTCTATTAGGAACCGTTACCAATTTCCATCCCCGGTTTTTCATTCTGTTTTTCTTTTTCCAGCCTCCTGATCTTTATATTGAAGGATGCCATGAACACTGACATGAAAGGACTTATGATGTTAAAGAAGGAATAGGGAAGATAGGTAAAGGTGGGAACTCCCAGAATGGCGCTCTGCGTGGCACCGCAAGTATTCCAGGGAATAAGCACTGAGGTCACCGTTCCCGAATCTTCCAGGGTACGGCTCAATACCTCGGGCTTTAGATTCTTGTCCTTAAATGCTCCGGCAAACATCCTGCCGGGAACGACTACCGAAATATACTGATCAGAGGCAGTAATATTAAAGAACAGGCAAGCACTTGCTGTTGTAGCTACAAGGGAACCGGTTGTTTTTGCAAACCGCATCAGTCCCCTGGTTATCCTTGCAAGCATCCCGGCCCCTTCCATAACACCCCCGAAGATCATTGCTGCCATTATCAGCCATATGGTATTCAGCATTCCTGCCATCCCGCCTGTGGAGAGCAGATCGGTAACCTGGGGATCGGGAGTGGTAATTGCTATCCTTCCTCCCATGCTGTTTATTACTGCAATATAGGAGGCAAGGAGATAATTATCTGTTATCCCGGATACATATTCTATTATCGAGGGCTGGAATATAACTGCGAAAACAGCCCCCAGCAAAGTGCCTGCAAGAAGGGATGGAAGTGGGGGCACCTTGTTGACAATGATAATGACAAGGATCACAGGAACTGCGAAAAGAACCGGCGATATGAAGAAGGTATCTTCCAGGGCCGAAAGGGTGGCCTGTATATTTACTTCATCAGAGATTGGGGTAAAGAACAATCCCATAATGAAAAAAATGACCAGTGTGATGGCTATCGATGGTCCGGTGGTAAGAAACATATACTTAATGTGGGTAAAAAGATCGGTTCCTGCCATTGCCGAGGCCAGGTTCGTAGTATCTGAAAGAGGCGACATCTTATCGCCGAAATAGGCGCCGGAAATAATTGCACCGGCCACCATTCCTTCATTAAAACCCATTGCATGACCTATACCGATCAGAGCGATCCCGATGGTAGCAACAGTTGACCATGAACTTCCTGTAGCAACCGATACCATGGCTGTTATAACGACGCAGACCAGCAGAAATATAGCCGGATTAAGTGAAAGCAGGCCATAATAGATCATGGCCGGCACAACACCGCTTAGAAGCCAGGTGCCGGCAAGGGATCCGATCAGAAGCAGTATGATCATTGATGGCATTGCCGAACCTATACTCTTTACTATCCTTTCCCTTATTGAAAACCAGTTGTGCCCGAGTTTTACCGCAATAATTCCGCCTGCAGCCGCCGAAAGCAGAAGTGCCAGCTGATTTGGCCCGAAGAGGGCATCATCGCCAAAAAGATATACATTGATCGATAGTAAGAATATCAGTAAAACAAGTGGTATCAGTGCATGTAAGATGGTAGGATTTCTGATGCTTTTACTCATTTTCAGGGAAATTAGGCTTATCCTGCTTGCGTTTATATTCTACGATCCTGTAATAATCGGTGGGATAAATGCCGGCCTGGATCATAGCCGGCCTGAGGGTGAAGGTCACATTAAGCTGCCTTATTTCTCCCATGTTGCCAAGATCGAAATTCACAAATTTTTCTCTCATTGCAGGATTTATCCATGAAGCCCTGAAGGTATCATAATGCCAGTGTTCAAGTTCTGTAACCATTTCAGGGTCATTCCAGAAGCGGATCCGGAGTTTTCCATCTTCTGCCATATATACTTCTGCATCATCATAGACCCTGTCATGATAAATTCCTGTATATGCATTCAGTGGCAGAGTGGGGGATGTTCCCGTAATTCGTGAATCCTCGATTTCCTGTCTTCTTTGCAAAGCCTCTTTCATGTTTTTATCATGCCTTTGCATTGACAACACGTTCCAGTCATATTCCCTTTCTATCCCAAGGAACAGGTCGATTATATGATTTACCAGGGCCGGTCTGAAACCGCAAAATAAATTACCGGCCACAAATATACCTAGATCGATTTCAGGCACAAGTGTCACCATGGAATTCATCCCGTCAGTACCGCCGCTGTGCTGTAAAGTCCGGTATCCTTCATAAATTCCTGAATTCCATCCCAGGGCATATGCAGACATATTTCCCCGTAAGGGATCAGACATAGGAAATGCATGCTGTGGCTGAAATATTTCATTCATTATCCCGGGCGATACCAGTTCTTTGCCTTCGTATTGTCCGGGCTGGCCGAGGTTCAGCAGCATCCAGCGGGCCATGTCATGTGCAGAAGCATTTACAGAGGCGGCAGGGCCTACATTGTCAAAATTCCTTCTTGGTATTGTCCTTATTTCGCCTTCAATTTCCTGGTGGGGCCATGCGGCATTGTCATCATCGCTAATATGTGTTACTGAAACGGAAGCCGTGTTCATCCCAAGAGGGGAGAAAAGCCTGCGGATAATAAAATCATCCCAGCTGGTGCCGGTCACCTCTCCTATGATCATACCTGCAACCATATACATCATATTGCTGTACACATATCCCGATCTGAAAGGTATTTCAAAGGGTATGTGCCTTACATGCCCCAGTATGGTCTGGCGGTCCCGGCCAGGCATGAAAACCAGCCGGTTGCCGGTAAGCCTGCCAATGCCGACCCGGTGTGTAAGGAGATCCCGTATTGTAACCACATCAGATACCCAGGGATCGGAAAGCTCAAACCATGGCAGATGATCCCGTACCCGGTCATCCCAGTGAATTTTTCCTTCATCCGCAAGCATGCCCAGTAGTGTTGCTGTCATCGCCTTGGTTGTGGAGGCCACCCCGAAAACCGTATTCGGGTCAACCTCAACATCTTCACCCATTTTCCTGACCCCGTAACCGTTCTCAAAAATTATTTTCCCCTCCTTGACCACTGATATTGCAAAACCCGGTATTTTCCAATCCGACATTCCTTTGTAGATATATTCATCCAGTCCATCAAGTTCAGGATAATCCTGTGATCTCAGCTCCGGGTTTGCTGCCGGAAAGAAAAAGAAGGTCAGCAGTAATGCAATCCACCTGTATAATCCGGTCAAAGCATTTGAAGGTTGCATAAGAATATTTTTAAAATGTGGAACGTGCCATATGTTAATCGGGTTCCCGGGTGCATATACGGCACAACTCTTTATGCTTCTGCCCGGCCCCCGGTTTTGTTAAGAACCACCAAGATACATATTTTTATTTTTTTGTTTTAAAATCGCGTACTTCGGACGCGGTCATTCCTGGCGGGGTTTTGCCTGAAAGGCCATGCGGGGCTGGAAACCCTGTCGAATTTCCAGCAGTCTGGCATCAAAGTTATCAATATTTTATCAACATGTTATTAACATGGACTGTGCTGTGCATAATACGGTAAAGATATGTAATACCTGATTTTATGACCGGAATAAAGTGTTTTTCAGGATTCAGTTATTAACAGAAAACTCTTGTCACAATTTTTCAAATAACAGACCTATATGATACAGACATAATTTCCGGGATTATTCGTGAACAAAAACCATGGTAATCTGGCTTGTGGTCAATCTTCCATATAGTGAACTTCTCATTTGGCTCATGAAGCCCGATCTCAAAAAGTAGTATACTTCTCAAGCTAATATGGCTGATGTGACATCTCACATGTATTAACTTCTCAATTGGTTTAAAATACTTTATACTAATGAAGAAGCCTCTGAAAGTTCCCGGTTTCTGGATACAGGATTCATATGGTGCAGTAAAAATTGATCATGGCAGGATAGCTTATTGCCGGCATTCTGATGGTTATACAACGATCGTATTCTCTGACGGTCAACAAAGGGGAGTACGTGTTCCACTGAAGAGGATGGAGGATAAGCTCCCCGATATGAAATTTTACAGGTGCCATAGAAATTACCTGATTAATCTTGATTATGTCAGGAATTTTTCCGGTGATAAGAATAATCTGATCTTTCCGGGTCGTCATGCTGTTCCTGTATCCCGCAGGAGACGAGAAGATCTTCTGATGAGAGTGACAGGTCAAACAGCAGCAAAAGGTTGAATGAACTGCCTGTTCAACCAAATTCAAAACAGATTATGGTAAGAGTATGAGACCAGTAGTCTAATTTAAATATTTAATCATGAAGAAAAAAGAGATATTTATGATGAATAAAGGCCTGTCCTGCGGTATTCTCTATTTCCAGAGCATTGATGGGTATTCACTGATGGTAATGAAGAATAAAAGGATAAGTGTACTTGACCTTTCTCTTGCAGGGATCGGAAATATATTGCCGGGCGACCTGTACATGAGGATACACAGAAATTATCTGGTGAATCTGGATGAGATTTCTGAATTAAGGTATTACCCTGAAGGATTCTTTGCCAGTATTTGTGGTATACGTATTCCTGTCTCAAGACGGAGCAGGAAAATCTTGTTGAACAGCCTGGATGTATTGTGATCCGGCCAGGATAACAGTACACTTTATCAATTGGTTACAGTGAAAAGATGCTGACGGTGATAATTGCCGGCTTCTTTTTTATATATTGCGTTTTTAAAAAACTTCGGATTCCGGCATCCGTCAAAAAATATCAATATGAGAAAAAGGAACTTTGCAGCACTGCTTCTTCTGGTATTCACTTCCGGTATCTATGGCTTTAATGGGAAGACTGATCAGGATGTCCAGTCACAGGATCATATTGTGATCATGCATCCGACAACAGCCAATATAAATACCTGGCAATACCTGGTTTCAGAAGGGATCCTGCCTGTTGACCCTGACACGCCGGTACTCGGAGTATACAGCAACCATGCATCATACAACTATTCCCGCACAGCCGAATTTCTTAACACAGAAGGAAAAACCCACATCAATCTTAAGGGAATTGAGCAAGAGCTTGATCCGGAATATCTTTTCAGGGAAAATCCGGTTACACCGGTTTTCAGGGAGATATTTGAATCGGCCAGGGCAGTCATTTTTTTTGGCGGCCCTGATATTCCTCCTGGTATTTACGACAGGGATATGAATTTGCTTACAGTTGTTACTGATCCTCACAGGCATTATCTCGAGCTTTCCTTCCTCTTCCACCTTATGGGAGGATCTCAGGATGATGATTTCGTTCCGCTTATGGATGAAAATCTTGGGTTGCCTGTTCTTGGCATATGTCTTGGAATGCAGACCATGAATGTGGCAGCCGGCGGAACCATGATCCAGGATATACCTTCTGAAATTTACGGAAAAACTACTGTTGAGCAGGTACTTGATATGGATCAGGATCAGCAGCACAGGAATTATTATTCAGTGTACCGTACTGACCCCGGGGTTGCTGCACGCACTTTTCACAGGATAAGGATAAATGATGGAAGTCACATGCATTCTGCGGCAGGAGCCAACCTTACACCCTACGTATTGAGCT
>SLGC01000264.1 GCA_007123885.1 Bacteroidales bacterium
CTGTCCCCAGTTCAGGGGATCAACTCCTGCCACATATAAGTTGTTGTTCAATTCATTGCTAATGTAATAATTTCTAAATGATCTGCCGGCAGCTGAATAGAGAAAATAAACTGATTTGAATTGTTTTTCGCTAACTCAGCTGATTGTGAATAGCTGGTTGGAGCAGTATATGAAAATCTGATACTCAAAATAGAAAATTTATGATTATGAGAAAAATTGATCGCCGTAAGTTTTTGCAGAGCACCGGGCTGGTAACTGCCGGCACGTTGATTAGTCCTTTTAATGCCTATGCATCCGGCCGGACAAAGATAAGACTTGCGCTGGTGGGAACAGGTGCCAGGGGAATCGGTATGTTCGGTACTTCGGTAAGGCAAGAGTATAGTGATATTCTTGAATTTGTCGGTTTATGCGACATCAATCCCGGCAGGGTAGCTTACGCGAAGGAAGCAATAGGTGCGGATTGCCCGGTCTATACCGATTTTGACATGATGATGAGAGAGACCAATCCCAATATGCTGATTGTCGCTACCACCGATTCCACGCATGACGAGTATATAATCAAGGGGCTTGAAAGCGGAGTCACGGTTATTTCGGAAAAGCCAATGACAACAGATGAACATAAGATCCAGGCTATTTTGGATGCCGAGCGACGGACAGGCAACAAGGTACTTGTCACCTTCAACATGCGATATATGCCATATGTGCAGAAGATATGGGAGGTTCTCCGCTCCGGTGAGATTGGCAGGATCACCTCTGTCGACCTGAACTGGTATCTTGGTACCGAGCATGGTTCCAGTTATTTCAGGAGGTGGCATGGTCTGGCTGATGTGGGAGGTACACTTCTGGTACATAAGGCTACCCATCATTTCGATACATTGAATTACTGGGTCGATTCAGAACCGGAAGAGGTATATGCCTATGGGTCGCTTGATTATTTTGGCCACAAGAACAGTGAATTCAGCCATACTAACTGCCGTACCTGTCCGCACAAGAGGAAATGTAATTTTTTCTGGGATATAACAGCCAGTCAGAGAAATATAGATCTATATGTAAAAAATGAGAAGTACGACGGTTATCTTCGTGACGGTTGTGTTTACAGGCCGGAGATAGACATCTATGATACCATGACAGTGCAGTACAAATATGCAAACAATGTAAAGGTGAGCTATTCACTGGTCGCTTTTACTCCCTATGCCGGATATCGTGTGGCTATCAACGGCACCAAAGGGAGGCTCGACTTGTGGTTACAATCACGCATGCCTACCGGAGCCAGCCCTTTTCAGGAGATAACCATAATGAACCTTTTCGGGAATATAAAAAATATTACAGTACTCCCGCCGGCCGGGAGTCATGGCGGAGCCGATCCTCTTCTAAAGGACAGGCTGTTCCGTTATCCCGGGGCTGAGGACCCTTACAGGCAGTCTGCCGGCTCAAGGGACGGGGCAATGTCGGCACTTATAGGAATTGCAGCCAGGAGAAGCATTGAGAGCGGGCGGATCATCAAGATAGGAGAGCTTACAGATTTACAGCCAATGGCTCAGAAACCCTGACGGATCTGCCTGGCATGGAAACCGGTTCATGAACCGGTAATGCATGAGATAAAGGTCAATGTCACATCAGATTGTTTTCTAAATCTGAATTTTATTCATGTGAGATCGGCCCAAGTAAAAACAGGTTGCAGGATCGATCAGATTAACTAATGAAAAAGAATATTTTAATCATGAAAATATATAGAATTATGTTGTTGAGTGTGTTCTTAATGGCCAAACCTTTTATGTCTTCAGGCCAGGAATTTATCGAGGGACTATTGTATCTTGACCATTCGCCTGTCCGTATATATATCGATGATGGTGTTATCACAAATATCGTCAGACTGGAAAAGCTTTCAGACGAAAATGCCAACGTATATATCGCTCCCGGACTGATTGACAACCAGGTTAACGGGTTTGCAGGTGTATCATTCGGACTGGGAGGAGGCGATCTGACTATCGAAGATGTTCAAAAAGCAACCAGAAGTTTATGGCAGTACGGAGTTACAACATATCTGCCAACTTTAACCACTAATGCCCAGGATCTGCTTGAAAGAAACCTCAGTATTCTGGCAGAAGCAAAGTCTGACCCCGGCTTATTGGGCTCAATAGCAGGTTTTCATCTTGAAGGGCCTTACATTTCACCTGAAGACGGGTTTCGGGGAGCACATCCCCTTCAACATGTAAGGAAACCTGACTGGGATGAATTCATGAGGTTGTATGATGCTGCACAAGGTCATATTTTGCAGGTTGGTGTTGCTCCTGAAATTGACGGAGTAATGGAATTCATCTCCAGATGCCGTGAAAAAGGCATTGTAGTATCTCTTGCCCACCATAATGCGTCAACCAGCCAGATCACCGAAGCAGTCGACCGTGGGGCACAAACAGCCACTCACCTCGGAAATGGCATGGCCAATACTATCAATCGCCATAGGAATCCCCTGTGGCCCCAGCTTGCAGAGGACCGTCTGACCATTACAATTATTTGCGATGGTTTTCATTTGCTACCGGAACAGATAAGGGTATTTTATAAGGCCAAGGGGCCTGACAGGACAATTCTTACCTCCGATATTGCCCCGTGGGGGGGATTGCCGGCCGGCCGGTATGTTACAGAGGATGGGGAGACCATAGAGAAAACACCCGACGGAGCACTCATATTCCCGGCTCAGAATGTACTGTACGGATCAGCTTCTCCACTTACCACCGGAATCGGCCATATTATGAAAGTTACTGGTTGTGACCTGGCCTCAGCTATCCGGATGGCCAGCACCAACCCTGCCCGCCTTTACGGAATGGATGACAGGGGAATAATAAAACAGGGGAAAAGGGCCGACCTGATCCTGTTTACCCTGGATAATTTCAAGGTTAACATACAAAAGACCATGGTAGCAGGCAAGGTAGTTTATGAATCGGGCGATCCATCCACCACCTTTTGAGCAGATTGATTGGGAACGTGTAATCCTAAACCATACAAAAATTAACCTGCATGCTGCTTTTATCTCATATATTGTATTTATATTGAATTCAAATCCTGATTCTCATATTTTTGACCTAACCAATTATTCTCATGGAAAGAAAAACCAGAAACAAATTATTAATAGCCCTCAGCGCCGTAGGTCCGGGATTATTCCTGATCGGATACAATATAGGGACCGGCAGTGTAACCACTATGGCCAAAGCCGGAGCAGAATACGGAATGACACTGTTCTGGGCACTCATCCTGTCATGTATATTCACTTATATCCTGATGGTTGCATACGGGCAGATGACACTCACATCTACAAATACCGCCCTTCATAACATTAAAAACAAGCTGAGGGGGGGTAAAGTCCTGGCGATTTATATTATCATTACTCTTATTATCGGTGAAATTCTCGCCCTTATAGGGATTATGGGAATAGTAGCCGAACTGGTCCAGGAAGGCATCAGGCTGTTTTCGGGGGAAAGGGGGACAATTGTCAATACATTCTGGATAATCCTGGTATTCGCCACCATGCTTTATTTTCTGCTGTGGTTTGGCCGGTACAAAATGTTTGAGAAAATACTGACTGTGTTTGTTATACTGATGGCAATATGCTTTATTGCCGTATTCTTTATGGTCCGGCCCTCTTTCTCTGCCATTTTTGCGGGGATGGTCCCTGGTATACCTGAAACTCCCGGGGCTTTCCGTCTTGTTGCTGCTATGGTAGGCACCACCGCTTCGGCCGCGGTTTTTATAATGCGCAGCACTGTAGTCAAAGAGAAAGGTTGGACAATTAAGGATCTTGGTACTGAAAAAAGGGATGCCCTGACTTCCGCCGGAATGATGCTGTTGCTCAGTGCAATAATTATGGCTGTTTCAGCAGGGACACTTCATATCATGGGGTTGAAGCTGGATACGACTATTGAAATGATACGCCTTTTTGAACCTCTCGGAGGACAGTTTGCCGCTTTCCTTCTTATTCTTGGGATTACCGGAGCGGGATTATCCACCATTTTTCCGATCGTGCTTATCGCTCCCTGGCTGATATCCGATTATACCGGCAGACCTCGCAACATAAAATCACCAATGTACAGGATCCTGATAATGGGCGGACTTATTTTTGCGTTCGGATCAGTATTTCTCGAACAAACTCCGCCAATACTGATGGTCTTTTCTCAGGCATTCCAGGCAGCAATTCTTCCTGCGGTAGCAATACCCGTATTCCTTCTTTTAAACAGGCAGGATGTGATGAACACACATCTTCCCTCTACCAGGATGAATGCAGGGCTTATTGCTGTGATTATTTTCTCGCTGGTGACGACATATTATGCAATTTTAGGGTTCATGTAATTCCCGCAGCAGCTTGTTGCCGGGCATACAAAAGAAATCGGGATAAGTAGCGTATTTGACATAAAATCCATATTTTTGATAGTAAATA
>SLGC01000248.1 GCA_007123885.1 Bacteroidales bacterium
AGCAGGAATGCCACCGGCGATAAAATCAGGCTGATGATCAGTGAGCCGCCAAGGGCATGAAGTATTTCCTTCAGCGAAGGATCCCCCAGTAATAATCCGCGGACTGCATCGACCTGCCAGGAAAGGGGATTCCAGGAAATGAAGGCCTGCAGCCATCCGGGCATTGTTAATGGATCAACATAAATATTTGACATAAAGACGATAGGGGTAAGAAGAAGCCAGCCAATCGACATCACGGCAGAGGTGCTTCGCATGGTGAGTCCCATGATTATAAAGATCCAGGAGATGCTCATGGCAAATGCGATCATTATCAAAAATGAAACTGCATATCCCAAAAATCCTGCTTCCGCCCTGAAACCAAGGATATAGCCGAATAAAAGGACAATTAGCCCTGAAATAAGGTACTTGAAAAAATCGCCAATGAAAATCCCCACCAGTGGCGAAGGTGGCCATATGGGCATGGTACGGAAGCGGTCAAAAATCCCTTTGGTGATATCGGTATGAATATTTATTCCCGAATATGCTGAATTGAAAGCAAGTGTCTGGACCATTATCCCGGGAATAAGAAACTGCAGGTATTCAGCAGGGGAACCTGCAACCACACCGCCAAACAGGTATGTGAACAAAAAGGTAAACATCACGGGTGTTATAAGCACATCTACGAACTGCTCGGGAACATGTTTTATCTTTAGCAGGTTTCTCCACCCGAACATCAGCTTGTGGGTCAGAATTCCCGTATGTTTCACCGGGGGAGTTGTCAGGATCCGGTCACTCCCACCCAGGAACGATTCACCACCTCCGGTCATGCTAATCCCATCATCCGGTGTATCATCCTCCTTCGTTTTATTCCCCGTAAGGGCCAGAAATACCTCATCCAGGCCTGGCCCTGACATATTGAATGACCCGATATTTATTTCTTGCTCCCTTAGCTTGCAAAGCAGTCCTATGGCATGATTCTGATCTCTGACAGGAACGGAAATTTCCCTGCCGTCCTCGCCAGTCCGGTTTACGAAAAATTCAACACCCTCCAATAGGGAATCAAGGTTTAGTGAAGCATCCCTGATGTTTATATGCAGGCTTTTAGTCCCCAGTGAGGCCTTCAATTCCTCACTGGTCCCCTCTGAAATTACCTTGCCCAGATCAATGACCGTGATCCGGTCTGCCAGCTGGTTTGCCTCTTCCAGATGCTGGGTTGTAAGAAGTACCGTGGTATCGAGACGAGTGAGATTCCGTATAACAGACCACAAGCCGTTCCGGCTCCTGGGATCAAGGCCTATGGTGGGTTCATCAAGAAAGAGAATTTCAGGAACCCGGGTAATACTCGCTGCAAGATCAAGCCTTCTGCGCATCCCCCCCGAATAATTCTTGACAAGAGCGTTGCCAGCATTTGCAAGTCCGAAAAATAAAAGCAGATCCCTAACCCTCTGCCGGGCACCGGAACGGTCATATCCCATCAACCTGGCGACAAGGTAAAGATTCTCGCTCCCTGTCATTTCCTCATCGATTGAGGTGCTTTGACCGGTTACGCTGATCATGCCTCTGACCTTCTTCTCCTCAAGAACAGAATCATGACCGGCTATCCTCACTGTTCCGGCGTCGGGCTTCAGGAGAGTGGTACATACCTTTAAAAAGGTTGTCTTCCCCGATCCGTTGGGACCGAGAATGGCATGAATGGTTCCCTTCTTTACCTGAAGACTCAGATCGTCCAGAGCTTTCGTCTTCCCGAAGCTTTTCTGCAGATTCAAAGCCTCTATAGCAAGCATAATCTTTAAAATTATTTACAATCTATTGAGGTGATTAATATTTTGCAGTAAGATGCCATCTATTGAAAACAATTTCGGGGGGGATAATGTTTTAAAGTTCATCAATTTGACAGGGATTGCCAGGGTTCGGCCGATCAACCACATTTAAGCAGTAGATCAAAGTTTAAAACGGATGCATAACATGAACCGCAATACACCAATTAGCTTACCAAAGCCCTAAAACTTTCCACCACATACCACCAATACCTAACCAGATAATGATATTCACCACACTTATAATCAAGCCAATTCGCCACCAATCGTTCATTTGCACGTAGCCATATCCAAAATAAACAGGAGCCGGTCCAGTGCCGTAGTGAGTCATACTGCTGAATAGATTGCTAAAGAAGGCTAATACCAGCGCAGCAACTACCGGTGGCGTGCCAACTGCAATTGCCACTGCTAAAAACGGGGCATACATTGAACTGACGTGAGCTGTATTGCTGGCAAAGAAATAATGACTATAAAAGTACACTAATGATAGAATGAGGAAGGCTGAAATCCAAACCTGATCGCCAACCATACCGCTTATCAATTCACTAAACCAGGAAATCAAACCCAACTCATTCAAATACGAAGCCATCATAACCAGAGCCGCAAACCACACCAAAGTATCCCAAGCTCCTTTTTCATCTAAAACATCTTTCCAGGTCAGAACCCCACTCAAAAGTAAAATACCCAAACCAGTCAAACCCGTGACGGTGGCATTAATACCAATCATCTCGCCTGAAATCCACAAAATGAGTAGTGAAACAAAGGCACCGAGCATGATCCATTCGCTAAGTTTCATGCATCCCATTTCATTCAATTTGTCCTGGGCTAATTTCACTGCGACAGGTGTTTTCTTTATTTCCGGGGGGAAAATTCTATAGATTAAGAACGGAACGGCCAATAGACTCAACACGCCGGGCACAATAGCGGCAGTAGCCCAACTGCTCCAGGTAATGTTAACACCTTGCTCACCTGCCAATTGAGCGGCAAGTGGATTGGCAGCCATGGCGGTCAGGAACATCGCCCCGGTTATGACTAATCCCTGAAAAGAAGCCAGGGTTAAAAAGGCGCCTATTTTGCGAGATGTAGTTTCATCCGGTTCGCTCCCGTAAGCTTTGGCAATGGAAGCAAGCACAGGGTAAATCACCCCTCCTCCACGAGCCGTATTGCTGGGAATCGCAGGCGCAAGAACCAGGTCTGCAGCGATCAGACCATAGGCAACTCCCAGACTCTTTTTGCCCAATAATAGCATAAACAGATATGCAATCCTAATTCCCAGGCCGGTTTTGATAAAGCCCCGCGAAATAAAAAAAGCCACCACAATTAACCAAATAGTGCTGTTGCCGAAACCGCTCAATGCATCCTGAATGTTTAAGGTTGCCGTTAAGGCAGTGGTAGCGATGCCTAACATGGCAATCGCCCCCATCGGTAAGGGTTTGAGAATAATACCTACAATGGTGGCGACGAAAATAGCTAACAGGTGCCAGGCTTCAATTGCTACTCCTTCTGGTGGAGGCAAAAACCAAATGATCAAACCCACGGCCACCGTAACGAGCAAAGGGATCGTTTTGGCATGAGGCAAGGTCACTTTGGGAGATGCATGGTCCTGCATTTCAGGAATTTTGGTCGTCATTGTTAATTGTTCGACAAGTTATGAAAAATTCATTAAGTGTCGATTAATAGAGCCTCGAAATTATCCTGCCTTCCCATCAAACAGTCGCCATATCCGCTCATTCAGATGAAATTACAGATGCGCGAACCCGGGTGCAAACGTGAACCAGATGCCGCCGGCTCAGTAACATACTAAACCTGGAAGACAAAAAAGCTGGGGACAGGTATTATTATATTGAGATCATTACTTGTCCTTTGAAATAGTATCCCACAATATATGAGAGACTAAGAGATATTCGGATAACTTCATACTTGAAATAGAGGGCCTGTCAACATAATACACGATTTGATATGAATTCGCATCTAGATATTTGGATATGTAAATTAAATAGATTTTCTTTGTATGAGAAATTCGACATTCTATGTATATATCACAATACATATTTGAATCTTCAAGGATAAATCATCCGCAAATTCCTTATTCAGGACTAATTTCTGTTCCTGTTATGGACATGATGTGCTGTATGTGTTAAGCACATCAGGCTAAAATTCCACAATTTTTTTTTCCGGGCAATTGAAGTTTGATGTTCGTCCCAGCAGGGCGCCGGCAGGACATGCATCAGGCTATTATTACCCGTATGTTTTTATATAAATCAATGTCAAACCTTAAACAATAATTATTATGAGTAAATTAAATTTTTCTATAAGTGGTAACAGCATAACTGCTACCCGTTACGACGGTAAGGCCAGGCAATTCAGTCTTGTAGTTGATGAACCAGAGGAACTCGGAGGACAGGACATTGCCCCAAACCCGGTGGAATATCTGCTGGCAGCATATGCCGGTTGTATAAATGTGGTTATCCATTTGGTAGCCAAAGAGCTTCAGGTTACCGTCAGCAATATAAAAATTAATATCAACGGAGATATAAATCCCGGAAGATTGCTTGGATTATCTAAAGTGGACCGGGCAGGATTTGAATCCCTTAATGTTGATATCGACCTGGATTCTGACGGACCCAAAGATTTGATAGATAGGTTGTTTGAGCAAGTAAAGGACCGTTGCCCACTCAACGACAACCTGTCAAATTCAACTCCTGTAAATTATAACATTAAGCATCTGGTAAACTGATGATCATTTGATTTCGGGGAAGGATCCAGGCTGGCATCCTTCCCTGAATTCCGTTTCTCCTTTCTTTTCGCGCTCAGTTAAGCTTTTTAGCATGCCGCTGAAAATAATGCCATGAAAAGGGTACATCGTATACCAGTAAAATCTTCCGGGTAATCCCCTGGGCCTGAAAGTAGCTGTCTGAATTAGTTCGTTGCCAGTGATCCGGAATTCAAGCCAGGCCTCGCCGGGTAATTTCATCTCAGCAAAAAGAAGCAGTCTTCCTTCTTCTTGGTTGGCATATAACACCCTCCAGAAGTCAAGCACATCTCCGGCATTTAGTTCTGTCCGGCTTGTCCTGCCCCTCCGCAGACCTACGCCTCCGGCCATTTTATCAATAAATCCCCTGAAACGCCAGAGGAAACCGGCGTTATACCAGCCATTTTCTCCCCCTATCCGCCATATTTTCTCAATAGTATCCTGCCGGTTGGCTATTAAAGTTTTCCTCTCATCTTTAAAACATCCGAAAACCGGAACATTGATAAATTCGGATATATGAAAATTCAATCTTCCGCTCACCAATGAATCCTTCCAGCTTGAGACAATTTCATTGTTTTCTATCCGGCCGAAAGCTCTTGTCAGGGATTCCCTGTAGGTTACAGGATTTATATCCAGCACCCCGTTAATATCTGCATTCCTGCATATCACTTCGGTTTTCATGCTGTTGACAAGGGCCACCGCTAACCTGTAGGAAGTTGATGTTATAAAGTATAGCCAGTAGGAGGATAGCCTGGGGGTCATGACCGGCAGGGTAATTATCCTTCTTTTCAATCCCCTGGCTTTTGCAAATTCCAGAAGCATTTCCTTATAGGTGAGTATATCCGGTCCGCCAATGTCGAAGTTGTTATTATATGTTTCCGGGGAAAACATTGTTTCGGATAAAAATTTGATAACATCAGAAATTCCGATGGGTTGGCACTTTGTGTTCAGCCATCTGGGAGCCACCATTATGGGGAGTTTTTCAACCAGATCACGGATTATTTCAAAGGAAGCACTTCCGGATCCTATGATAATCCCTGCCCTGAGAGCAGTAAAATTATATTTACCCTGTGCCAGTTCCTCTTCAACATTTTTCCGGGAACTAAGGTGCTGTGATAGTTTGGATTCATTGACAATGCCGGTTAAATAGACGACATGGCGAACATTGGTCCTGCCGATCGATTCCCTGAAATTTATAGCCGACTTTCTTTCCAGTTGTTCGTAATTTTTGGAGACAGCCATTGAATGAACAAGGTAATAGGCTCCGTCTATATTATCCGGAATGTTTTCAAATGACTGTTCATCCAACAGGTCAAGCTGAATGATCTCAATTTCGGGTTGAAGGGATGCAGGAGGCTTAAAACGTGATGGATCCCGGACACAGCAAACCACCTTGTGACCGTTAGCCACAAGGACAGGAAGAAGCCGTTTTCCGATATAACCTGTTGCGCCTGTTAGCAGTATTTTCATAACAGCGTTTAAAATAACCGGTAATCAATTTTCAACAGCTATAGAATCTCGCTGTGAACAATGGAATCCCCGATCGTAAAATAACCAGGCTCGTCAAGTGATTACAGGCAATTTCAATTACTGCAAATTTGCAAGGTTTTCACTCATGGTTCAGGGCCTTCATTTGTGAATACCTGAATGGCCTGTTGAATGGAACTCCTGAAATCCTTTGAATATAACTAACCAACAAGTAAGCTGAGGTCTACAGACAATATCAGGTAAACCAAAATTATTAAAATAAGTTCGACCGGTGCTATATTTTTTAGCCCCGTTATGATGAAATTTCTTAAGCCGCATCAGTTGTCCAGCCTGTCCGTAGCAACCGGTCGAATAAATATGCCCCTGACCGAAAGAGGTGGGTTTTTTGAATCAGACTGAAACAGATAAATTTTGATTGCCGGTTTTTACTATTATGAGCAAAAAATTTCGCGTTTATGCCGTAAATAAAAATTCCATGTTTATCTTTCGTCTCATGTTCAGTCAATAAACACTCAAAACCGAAAAAGAGTTGCCGGTATCATTTTAACATGCAAAAATCTTGATAATGGACACCGGTTTATTCCTGGTGATGATTCAGTTCTGCTAACTATCGGAAGGTAAAGGTATATAAATACATTATACAAACGTTGAAATAATTTAAACCCTATTATGAACTATACTATTCCAAAAACAATGGCTTTCCTGACCCTGAGTGCAGGAATTGTTTCCTGCACTCAGAACACAAATGAAGCTATTCGACCAAATATTGTTTTAATTATGTCGGATGATGCGGGTTACTCGGATATTGGTTGTTTTGGTTCGGAGATAAATACACCCAACATTGACAAGCTGGGATATGAGGGGATACGATTTTCCCGCTTCTATTCAGGAGCAAAATGCGAACCTTCCAGGTCCTCCCTTTTTACCGGACTTTACCAGGGTGGTGACCGTGCCGTTAACTTTGTTCAGATCCTGCGTGATCAGGGTTACTATACCATACATGCAGGTAAAGAACATTTTATGAACTGGGTGCCGGAGAGTGTCTATGCAGCCAATGTAAATGACCATTCGCTGACCTTTTGGGCTACCACTGAATATTTTGAGCCACCGTCAGGAGAATTTGTCAGGCCGTTTATTTTGAATGGCAAAGAATTGGGCATTGATCAGATTTACCATGAAAAGAAACCCTTCCATAAAGAGGATGCGGCAACAGACAACGCCTTGAGATGGCTGGATGAACCTGTTAGTCGGGATCAACCGTTTTTTTTGTTTTTAGGGTATCATTCCCCGCATTATCCATTACAGGCAAGACCTGAAGATATTGCCAAATACCGGGGCACCTATCTTAAGGGATGGGATCAGATCAGGGAAGAACGTTTCATACGCCTGAAGGAGATGGGGCTGATATCCGAAAATACAGTACTCAGTCCGCCCACTTCCAATGTGAATAAGTTCAGGGGTCACCCCGGGGGAGATGAAGAAAGAAGAGCGACGATCCCACTTTATCGCCCATGGGATGAACTGTCTGATGCCGAAAAAGATGAGTTGGATCTGGAAATGGCTGTTTATGCAGCTATGATGGACAACATGGATCAGAACATAGGACGTGTTCTTAAAAAAATCGAGGATGCAGGCTTATTTGACAATACCATAGTAATCTATTTATCTGATAATGGGGCTTGTCCATATGATTCCAATCGGGATTTTGAATTTCCGCCAGGGCACCCTGATGGGTTCCGGTGCCAGTCGGCAGCGTGGTCCAATGCGAGCAATACTCCTTTCAGGTTTTTTAAACAGTTCGGACATGAAGGAGGAGCCCTTGTGCATGCACTTATGTGGTGGCCGTCAAAAATTCAGGCAGGTAGTATCAGCCATCAACCGGCACATATTGTTGATCTGTTTCCTACCATTTTAGAAGCCACCGGAATTGAATATCCGGAAAAAATAAACGGCTACAAGCCCCAAAAGCTCCATGGAAGCTCATTGATGCCTGTACTACTTGGACAAAAGCGTGAGGATCCTCCTTTTATCATTTCGGGATGGACAGAACGGTTCAGGATGTACCGGGAAGGCGACTGGAAAATTGTAAGGAAAAATGCTGAGGATTGGGAATTATATAATCTTACGGACGACCCTGTAGAAATTTTTGACCTGTCTTTGAAAAAAGCTGATAAGGTCATTGAGATGGAAAATAATTACAATACTGTACAAATGAGATTCAAGGCAGAATCAGAATGACAGTTACCGAAAATATCAAGATTTAAGTTAACCCCAATTTCTCCTGTAAAAACTGGATTCAAAATTTCGTATAGAAGTTACAAAATTTTGACTGACAGGAGGAACCGCTTCGCCTTACCATAAAGTCCCCAAAAATAATCCATTTTAAAGCTCTTTTCCAACATCAAGAAAACCGGATTATAAGTCTATTCCGTGATATTTTTGATCAGCGCTTCCCTGATCATTCTTCTCAGTTCAAGCTGGCGGCTTTCAACCGCCCTTCTTGATGCAGGACGGTAGAATTCCGCATATCTGGTACCCGCGAGGCGATAGCGCATATCATCCATTGTGCCGGTGATGTCAATTCCCAGTCTTATCGGTAACGGAGATTCCACCAGGGAAATGTGATAGTTAAAACTCATGTCGAAGTTGTGCCTGCCGGCCACGACTGCCTTATACCGGTCCATCACCATCAGGAAAGGATATATGTCTATCTCTTCCCTGAAAATAGTGAATTCGGCAGAAAGCGAATCGACCCGGTTTTCGGCCCTCTTGCTGAAACGAAGTGTTCTGGCAATCTCACTGAAAGTTTCACCGTCCATCAGAACCAGGTCCTGACCCCTTATGGACGATGCACCCCGCAGGGTTGATTTCTTAATGTTATAGAGGGAATCCAGATAAGTCTCAACGGCAATATGAAATTCTCCCCTCCCGTCAAATGACCGCAGCATGGGCATCAGGGTATCAATATCAGGGATCATCTGTAGCAGCCTGCTGATCTCCACATCCAGCATATGATAATCGATCCCCAGGTAAAGATGATTTTTACGAGGCGTTCGGTACATGGCTGTTAACTGCATGCCGGCAGCAGGAGTTGTGAAGGTCAGTCCGTCCAGAACCAGAACCCCGTCACTGACCCTTACATCGCCAGCAATATTTGTGGCAGTATCACTGCCAAAGTTTGCCTGATCAATTTGGGCACGAAGCAGGATATCGATGCCAAGGGGTACCATATAGGGTCCGGAGTCCGGATTTTCGACCAGACTTTCCGAATTATTGTCATCATCCTGCATGCCTATCCCATTGGTAAGTTTCATTATCTGGACCAGGTCGGTATTGCCTGACACGAAGCTGAAATCGCCCCTTAATAGTGAGTCCCCCCTGAACCAGGAATGTACATTGTTCAGGACGCCCGTCAGTCCGAAATCAGACCGGTCAATTTTCAAGCAGCTTTCATGAATATTGAAGATTTCTGGATCAAAGTCCATTTTAATGGCGGAAATGTCAAGGGGATGGGAAAGTGCAGGCATGGAAATTGTCCCGTTACGCAGCTCCATAGATCCGGTGGGAAGCCACTGTAAAAAAATATTCTCCTGCCCCCTGTCATTGATTATTTCTGTTTTAATAATGAATTTGTCTGTTTGGATGCTATTCCGGCCCATGATTGCATTAAGCTTATAGCTGTTACAGGCCAGTTGAATGGCGGGCTGAAGTGGAGCGCCGGGGACATGCGAAAGAGTAAAATACCCGAGGGGCTGATCAATGGAAATTTCCAAAGTATCCATAGATGACAGGAGAGAGCCGATGCTGAAAGTACAAAAAAGGTCAGGAATAATTGTCGAGTCCCTTACATCGGACATTTCCACAAAGAAATGGGCATTTTTCATTGTTGTGCGGAAACTCTCTGCCATGGAGGCAACCAGCTCGTCTGATGCTATTTTCACGAAGGCAAATCCGGTGTTCCTGTCCGAAGGACCGGGGTTTGGAAGAGAGAAATCAATCTTCGCCTTGTTGGCCGACATGGACAGGCTGTCGTAGATCATACTGAAACCGTAAAGATTTACCGAGCCAGACATATTCATTTTATCCAATAACAGATTTTCCGCCTGCGACATAGTAAAGTCTGTTTTTACCTGTCCACTGATTCTGCCACCTGCATCCAGTTTCATATTGGCGGGGATAAATGAATTGAACTCATCAAGCAGAATATTTGCGTCGGTAACAAGGTCAAAATGCATGTCATCAAAAAGGCGGTTCACCCTGCCATGGGTCCCGAATTCCGAATCGGGGCTATTGGCTTCGAAATGGCTTATGCTAAGGAAGGATCCCTGAGCATTATCAGGGTCATAATAAAAATGGGCCTCTCCAATCAGCCGGCTCAATGGAAAAGGCAACTCCTCATATATAAGGTTCCCATCTGTCAGTGCCAGATGAATATCCATAGAGGGCATAAGGGAATCGTTGAAAATTCCCCTGACAGTGCCCGTGGATGAAATAATTCCGGATGCTTCAATCCCCTGGTCCAGCAGGAAGACGGGCGGGATCAGTGCCACGATATCTTCTATCTGCCATGGATTAAGCTGATAACTGATATCTGTGATCACGCTTTCGCGGGAAGTGTCATACTCAATGGACCCGTCAATCGTAATCCCCAGCCCGTTGAGCGATGCAAAGCCATCTTTCACATGAACCAGTTGCCTGGAAACAAGAATATCAACGGGGGTATTGATCTGTATCGAGGCATCCTCCAGGTATTTTTCCCCGTCATATTCAAAGGATAAGCAGGCATTGCTCATATTAATGTACCCGCTTAAGTTATCACCACTCAGAACACCTGATATTTTGGCTGCAAGAGAGTTAACGGAGGTATTGAATCCGGCAGCAAGATCAGTATAAACAACATTAAGATTTTTGAATTCAATGTTTTCCAGGCTAATATATCCCAATTCCATATCTGAAGGTTCCTGGCTGCCGGTTGTTAATTCATCGAGAAACAGTCCGTAATTGGTCTGTCCCAGACTGTCTGTGAACAAGTTCAGATAACTTTCGGAAAGGATGAATTTATTGATAATTATCTCCCTGTTTTTCCAGAATGCCCCGAAATCAATCACCCCGATCAGTTCTCCGGCCTTCAGCAATGTGTCACAGGGAGCACCTGACGACGGACTGATTATGGTGAAATTACTAACCTTTATTCCCAGTTGTGGAAATGTGCCTAAAGTGAGCTCCACCTCACCTATATCAGCCGGATAGGGAATGTACCTTTCTGACTGTGCAAGAACGATGGGTGTCAGTTTTTGCGGGGGAAGCACAAACCAGAAAAGGATGCCGGTTGTTATCAGCACCAGGACCAGAAAGGATAACAGGGATAGGTAAAATACCTTAAAGACCCGTCTCATTTTAAATCATTAATTAATAACTACCCGAATATATTATGCCCGTGAATCATCACTGATGTTTTCAGACTGAACACCCACGCGTGGTAAAACATTTTTGCGGATCCTGGCTTTATAAGAGTCTTATTTTGCATTATAAGATCACCCTGGTAAAACTGTGACTCTTGCCAAATTCATCCTTGTATATTAATCTGGTTAAAGTCAGTTCCGTGACGGTGTAAACTTTTGGAACTGTTCCCCCTATCTCCAGGACATGAATATGTGTAAGCTCCGATCTTACCAGCGTCCAGGTAAAATTCTGCGCTTCATCCTCTCGTACATCATCTCCCTCATCCCATGTGTAACCGGTACCATTGATAAAATACCTGTAGAATAGTTGGCCCGATTTCCATTTCCCTACCAGCAACGACTCATCAAAATCTTCCTCCTTTTCGCAGGAAACCAGGACCAGGGCAACCACGATGCCGGTGATCAGGGGTATAAGTAACTTCTTCATAACCTGTAAATTTGTTTCCAATCAACAAAGATTGAATTATTCAAATTTGATATTACGAATTAAAACAAAAATGGTTCCCCCTGTTTTATAATTTAATATCTCTTTTACCATGAGTTGAGTAAAAATAATTGAAGAGATAGTGTTTTTGTTTTTTGGCTGAGAATTTAATAAATTGCCGCCCTCAATTAATGTATTTTATTAATGCACCAAATTGATTAAAAATTCAATAATATAACGATGGAAAAAAAATTTAAGAGCAGACGGGAATTTATTGCCGGTACTGCTGCCCTGGGCATAGCCGGGGCCATAGGAAGCAGTTACCTGCTTTCATCGTGTACATCACGTAGACCCGAATACAATGCACCGGTATTTCCAACAGTGGCTCCTGACGGACCTACTTTAAAGGCGGGATTGATAGGATGCGGCGGCAGGGGAACCGGGGCAGCCATCAACTTTTTGAATGCCGGACCGAACCTGGAAATTGTCGCACTTGGGGATATGTTTCAGCACAGGATCGACAATTGCAGGGAATCATTGAAGAACGCACATAATGTTGAAATACCCGATGAAAAATGTTTCACTGGATTTGATGCCTACAAATATGTAATTGATTCTGGTGCAGATGTTATTCTATGTGCCACTCCTCCCCATTTCCGTCCCATTCATTTTGAAGCTGCCGTGCAAGCCAGAAAACACTGTTTCCTGGAAAAACCCATAGGCGTTGACCCGGTTGGTGTCAGATCAGTCATGGCATCCGGTAAAATGGCTGAAGCAGCCGGGTTGACTGTTATAGGAGGAACCCAGGGCAGGTACACCGATAACAATAACCAAACTCTTGCAATGATCAGAAACGGGATTATCGGCAACTTGATATCGGCCAATGCTTATAGGCTCCAGGGCAGGATTTGGCACATGAACAGGCAGGAGGGATGGAGTGATATGGAAGCCATGATGCGGGACTGGATAAACTGGAACTGGCTTTCCGGTGATTATATCACCGAAATGCATATCCATAGAATCGATCATATAAACTGGTTTTTTGGTAAATTCCCTCAGAGGGCTATTGCCCTGGGCGGCAGGCTTCATCGTCCCACCGGCGATCAATATGATTTTTTCAGTCTAGACTTCATTTTTGATGACATGAAACGCTTCCAAAGCATGTCGCGTCAGATAGATGGATTGGATAATAAATGGGATATGATCCTTTTCGGTGAAAAAGGATACACCAACGGTACAGACAAAATTTTTGACTATGAGGGTAATCTTATCTGGGAATACCAGTATCCTCTGGGCGAGGATGGCCAGCCCACCAACAGGGTAGCGATTCCCGGAACCGATCAGGAAATGATCTGCCTGGTGAATGCCGTGCGGACAAACACTCCGATAAATGATACCGAGGCTATTGCCTCATCAACCCTTTCATGTGTCATGGGCAGAGAATCGGCCTATACAGGAAGATTTATTACCTGGGATGAAATGATGAATTCAAATATGCGGCTTGGCCCCACAGAATACCGGTGGGGCCCTGTTAATATAGAGGCCCGGCACCCGGTTCCCGGCACTCCCGTCAATATCTGAATCCTTTTAAGAAACATATACCTGAACAGCACGGATAAAACTTCCGTGCTGTTTTTTTAATTAAAGGCATTAACGGTCCGGCGCCCCCGCACAATGACAGAATGAGCTTTTTAAGAATTGATTTTTGCATATTATGGAAACAAAAATGTTATTGTTTCGTAAACCTGCTCATGATCTTATGTGAAAACATAAATGATGGTTACGTCATCCTTTAATGATCCAGATCATCAATACCTGCCAGGTTCATATGCAGCGTTTCGTAATTGGGCGCTCAAGCATTAATTATCAGTAACCTGCCCGGTTATGTATTTTTATACTTTATCAGGTTAACCCGGTTGATATGCATCCTAATTTCAAACCAAAATAAATTAATGACAATGAAAAAATTAGCATTCTTAATTGCAGCTGTAAGTTTACTTATGGCTGGCTGCAACGATGATTTCGAAGATGAACTCAATGAATTGAGGGACAAGGTCAACAACCTCGAAAATGCACAGGTTAGCGGACTTGAATTCCAGGGAAACAACCTGGTCATTTTGTTCAGTAACGGCACCACAACCCAGGTAACAGTTCCTGAAGGAATATTACCGGGCAATGTGACTGACTTTGACATCGACAATGAGAGCGGGATAATTGCCGTAACATTTGCCGATGGTACCACCAAGGAATATATAGTGCTGACTAACGGGAATACAACCTATCTCAGCGGCACCCTGGAAGGGGATTATGGTATAACTTCCATAACTCTGGGTGATGTGGAGATGGTCAATCTGGACTATGATGGCCAGGACCGGGTGGTAAAAGTAATGGTAAACATTCCTGATGGCAACGGCAATGTAGTAAATGTTATGGAGCTGCAGCATAATTATGCAGCTACCGATCCTACTATTATGGCCATTGAGAAGTCATTGCGTTACAGCATCGATTTTACTAACGAAGAATACCTTTCCTACACATATGCATATTTTGATGCCGACCACGGTTATCATTTTGCCGAGGAAGATGGGGAAATGTATTCCCTCTATCGTTGGCGGCAATTGATAGATACACAGTATCGTTACCATCACAACCAACACTGCTGGTTTGTAGCTAATGATGATATCAACTATAATACATATGAAAAGTATTATCCCGTCCCGGGCGAAGACAGCCTTTTTTATAAATCCAATAATAATTATTTGTCGATGGATATTGACGGTGTCTATGGACGTATGTATATTCCCGACCGCATCGTCAGGATAGACAAAATTTATCAGCCTGGCGAGGCAATGGATACTGCAACCATAAAACTTACCATGCGAAATGATGATCTAATTGAAAAGATGGAGTTCCTTCATTGGGAGACAGGCGAGGTGACCGGTTATACGGAAATGACATATAACCAGGATGCCTTATTGACGCAAGTTAACATGTTCGATATCAAAGAGACAGAGACAGATTATGATACCATAAATTTTGGACGCCTGTTAATGGATTATACCGGTGAATTACTCACCCTCATTCAGTTCGAAAGTCTTGATGATGAAGGCAACGTGGATGAAACTTATGATATTACCAAATTTGTATACGATGAGGTAGGCAACCCGGTTGAAATTTGGGCTGTACCCTATTATAATGCGGGCGACGGGTATATCTACAGCGTCGATGCCGGTGGAAAGATTATCATCGAGGAAATTGAGATGGTACTCCAGAAAGTAGTGGGGATTGAATATAATTATACATTGCCTAACTTCTTTGGCAAAACACTGGAATATATGATACCCGAATTGAAGGGCATCCAGGTGAAGAATGCACCCGTAAGATTTACCCACAGCGGTTTC
>SLGC01000329.1 GCA_007123885.1 Bacteroidales bacterium
AAACCTGTGCCGGCCATACTCTGTCACTGTTGCTATGGCATCGGGGTGATCAGGACCCGGATTAAATTCTGTGATACCCGCTTCTGTGTGCCACATTCCGCGGTTGTAGCGCGGACTTGCATTCAGCTGAACGGTGTTCCCGCATACCTCGACGGGATATCCCGGATCAGGGTTTGGATATGCATAAACTGTCAGGCTGGCAAGTCCTGGAATATTACTTGCAGGTGCCTGGCAGCCGAACCTGTCGGTGAGTGACACTATCTGATATTTATAGGTTGCCGAGTCCTGTGCCGGGGGATTGATATATGTGACATGTGATGAATTGCTGATCGCCTCCAGAGTATAATTTTCTGTTCCGTCAGAATATACCAGATCCCATGGTCCTTCACCGCTGAGACTGAACCGGAGTTCTGACCGGCTTCCGGCGCATATCGTGTCGGTTGTTCCGATTACCTCAGCATAAGACATGGGGTGGATTTTCACTTTAAAGATGTTGCTTGTGTAACTGCACTCATCGTTGATCCCGCTGAAAACTATCCTCCTGAAAAAAATCGGAGCAGTGATCGGGGGAGCATTATAGCCGGGGTTATTTGCACTGCCGGCAGCTGTTTCCCAAAAAAGATCTTCCGCGGCAGATTCCCATTTATATCTATATTCTCCATCGCCCCCTGAGAGGTCTGACGTACCCGATAATTCGGGAGAATCCATGTAACATAATACCGGATCGCCAGAAATTGTATTACCTGTTACAGGGGGGAGGATTGTCACTGAAACAGGCTTGACGTCATAACACCCATTCGCTGTTGTTCCTTTGATGTACCATGTCCCTGCACTTGCTTCCTGCGGTGCAGCTAATTCTTCTATGCCCTCGGGATCGGTATGAAAGGACCAGGTCAGTTCCGGTGTTGATCCTGCGGTGACTGCCGCCTTTGTCAGGTCTGCTGTTGCAGGGGAACATTCCGGCGACGGGTTTGTTATAACTATCTCGGGAGGAGGATTTAGTATGACATTAACCTCGATTTCATTAATACATCCGGGACCGTCTGTTATTGTTACCGTGTAGATTCCTGTCATTTCTGTGCCGGCTGCCGGTACTGTTGGATTTTGTTCGGTACTTGTGAAGCCTCCCGGCCCGGTCCAGCTGTAGCCTGACCCCCCGGATGAGAAGAGTGTTAATACGTCGCCCGGGCATAAAGGGCTGTTGCTGCCTGCCGTTGCACTCATGCAAGTTGTCAAAAAAAACTGGTATATCGGGTCGTTTGCAAGATCTTCCATATTGCCGTTACTGCAGCCGGAATCAGGATAGGGATTCTTAGGATCCACGCAATTAAGTAATTCGAAGTCCGACTCATCGTTTAACAGGCTTTCCGGCGAGACTGTCCCCCCGATAAAAACCCTGGCGGGATCGTCATTGCCCTTGAAGGATCCCTCATCAATAGTCCCTTCTTTAGTGAAATCGCCTGTGACAATGATATATCCGTATGCCGTTACATCGCTTTTGTTACTGAAGGTAAAATTACCCCTTACAATCAGGATCCCTTCTTCATTTACCTGCAACTGATTTCCATCAAGAATTGTAAGATCGCCAAAAATTACCAGTGTATCATCAACGATAAGTTTGCTGGCACCTGAAAATGTGAGCGAACTGCTGGCTGTTATATAGCCGTTTATTGTTACATCGAGGTTATTAACGTCGGTCTGGGGATCATTCCATGCAGGGTCCCAGCTTGAAGACAACTCCCAGTCGCCGGTATAATTATTATGGGTTTTGCGGTCCTGGGACAGCATTTGGTGGCCGGTAATGCAGAATATTAAAATCGCCAAAATAACCTTACGTCTTTGAATAAACATTCTTAAGATTATAAGTCTTTTCGGAGAAATATAATTCAAGATAGGAAAAAAATTTAATATGCAAGAAAATCCAAATCCCGGTTAGGACACCCAACAACAGAACCCCCAATTCATTACAATAAATATTTAAAAATGCCCTCAATTTATTACAATTAAATCAATATAATACCCCCAATCAATTACATTTTGATTATATTTGCTTTTAACTCCAATATTTTGAATAAATGTTCAACAGGGATATTTTACAGGAATTAACAAAATGGACAACAAAAGCACACCGGAAACCTCTGGTAATAAGGGGTGCCCGCCAGGTTGGAAAAACCACAGCCATCGACTTGTTCTCTAAAAATTTTGATCAGTATATCAAAATGAATTTAGAGAAAGAAAGTGATAGGGAAATATTTGAAAATGACTACTCTTTTTCCGATCTGCTTACTGCCCTGTTCATTTACGCAGGTAAAAGGCGTTCCGGGGGAAGAACACTTATTTTTATCGATGAAATCCAGAACTCATCAAAAGCAGTGGCATTGTTGAGATATTTTTACGAGGAAGCGAATGACTTGTACGTAATAGCGGCAGGGTCGTTGCTCGAAAGCATTATGGACAGAAAGATTTCATTCCCTGTAGGCCGTGTAGAATATATGGTAATGCGTCCCTGTTCGTTCAAGGAATTCTTATTCGCCACCGGGAACAGCCAGTTGGCAGAAATGCTGGAAAAACAGGAAGTTCCCATGGTTTTGCATTCGCAGTTTCTCTCCTTGTTTAAGAAGTACACTACCATTGGCGGTATGCCCGAAGTTGTTCAGCTTTATGCTCAGAATGCGGATATTACATCGCTCGATACAGTTTATGCGAGTCTGATTCAGGCCTATTCCGATGATGTTGACAAATATGCCGTTTCCGCTGCACAGGCTCAATATGTTCAGCATGTTATTATCAATGTTTTCAGAGAGGGGGGCACAAAGGTCACTTTCGAAAAATTTGGCAGCTCAGGTTTTCGTTCCCGTGAAATGAAGGCTGCTTTCCGGATAGTCGAAAAAGCCATGTTGATAAAACTGGTATATCCCTGTACATCGGCGCAAATGCCCGCAAAGCCGAATCTGACAAGAAAACCGAGATTACATGTGCTTGATACGGGATTGATAAACCATTCGCTTAAGATAATGGGTGAACTTGTTTTTAATAGCGATATCAGTAAAACACACCAGGGTGTCGTAGCCGAACATATTGTTGGTCAGGAATTGCTGGCAAGCGGTTTTTCCCTGAGTAACGACCTATATTTCTGGACACGGGAAAAAGCCGATGCCAGTGCTGAGGTTGATTTCGTCCTGCCTTATAAAAATAAACTCATTCCTGTAGAGGTTAAGGCTGGAAGCATTGGCAAACTAAGGTCTCTGCACCAGTTTATTGAAAATGCACCCCACGCGATCGCCGTGCGCGTATATCAGGGTGAGTACCTGGTGCAAAAAGCCAAAACAATTTCCGGCAAAGAATTTACCCTCCTGAATCTCCCCTTTTACCTCGTGCACCGTATCGGGCGAGAATTGGACAAGATTACAGGGTGAACTGATGGGCCCTATGCATATCATCACGGAAGAACCATAGAGCCCCCCTTGATACCCTGCCGGGTGCCCGGAACCTCTGTGCGTATTAAATGAAAGGTTGGATCACCAGGTGCCATTTTCGTTCTTTTCCCCGGAAGGGTACTTTTAGTTTCTCAGGCAGGCAACAGGCACTACTAATACGCCATCGTTACGCCGGTAAGCATACTGACCGCCTGTCATTACCATCAGAAAAGATGCCTCACCCATTTTATTTTCGTTTACCCGGGACTTGAGCGCCAGGAGTTTTTCAGCAGATTCTTCTATTTGTTTCTTTCCCAGTTTAACTTCAATAGCAGCCCATCGGCCGTCGCGGAGGCGCACAATCAGATCGGACTCCAATCCACTCTTATCACGATAATGAAAAACATCGCCATCGTTCGTCTGTGCATACACACGAATGTCTCGGGCACACAAGGCTTCAAAAAGGAAACCAAAGTATTTAAAGTCCTTTAGTATACCTTCGGGGTTCGTCCGAAGTGCTGCTGTAGCAATGGATGGATCAACAAAGTGCCTTTTTGGTGTAGCTCGAATAGCAGTTTTTGAACGTATTGATGGTGACCACGCCGGCAAATCTTCGATTAAAAAAATACGGCGCAGTGTATTCATATAGTAGCTTATTGTTTTATCGGAAATGGTTATATCGCTTGCTTCCATATCGGTTTTGATGGTTTGATAAGTAGCGGCTGTGGCGATGTTGCGGCCTAACGACCTCAGTAGCAAACGAACTCTGTCAGGATTTTTTTCGACGTTGTCAACTCTTGAAACATCGAAGTTAATCACTGCTTCCACGTAATCCAAAGCCATTCGCAGGGCAGCTGCACTCTTAAGTTTAATACTCGCCGGCCAGCCTCCCCTGCATATAGCGAAAGCAATGTCTTCAATGCTTAAATCCGAAAGACCTTCTACATCCTGATGACCGTCGAACAATGCGCGCAATGATACAGTTCCGGTAGATTCCAT
>SLGC01000244.1 GCA_007123885.1 Bacteroidales bacterium
ATAAAAAAAATTGACCTGAAGGTCGATTACCCATGCAATGTCCTGCTCTCTGATGAATTTTCAATTGATGGGAAATTCATGTACATTTCTCCTGTAAAAACAAGAGTCAAAATTTCGTGAAGAAGTTACAAAATTTTGACTGACAGAAGGAACCGCTTCGCTTTAACATAAAAATTTTTTCATCCGTCTGTGTGTAAATTGGCTGAAAAAATTTTCATGTATATTTGAATTAGTTTACAAATAGGTGCGGCATACAACAGACAAAATTACGAAAACATTAAGACAAAGGATACAAAGTATTCAATAACGGATTTAAACCAAATTGGCCATGATTGAGTAGCCTTTGTTCAAAAACCGGGTGAATCCCGGTTTAAAAATTTCAATTTGGATTTTTAAGAATCATAATTTATTATAATGAGATATTTTGGTTTATTGAAGTATTCAGGTTTTATAATTGTTTACAGTTTGCTGATCATATTCCTGACCGGTTGTAACAATGAATCAGCCAAAGAATTCAGCACCCATATTACAATAATTGGAGATAAATGGTATTTTAATGACAGGATCATAAATGAGGGCTCGCCTGCTGAAGGTTTATTAATGAATGTCAGAATGGTTAACACACTCTTTGAAGACCGCAGCGGCCAGTTAAACAAAGTGGTGCCTGATTTTGACCCTGTCACAAGTACAAAAGTTTTCACCGGAATAATCCCTGAATATGTATCCAATGGGATAAATGCATTTACCATATCCCTCCAGGGCGGCAATCCCGGATACGAGGGGGCAATAAATACAGCATTCAATCCGGATGGTTCACTAAGGGAATCATACATGGAAAGAGCGGAAAAGGTTATAAGGGCCTGCGACGCTAATAATGCAGCTGTAAACCTTTCCCTTTTTTACCAGCGTCAGCATTCGCACCAGAAAGCCCTTACAGGAAAAGAAAGCATAATAAACGCTGTTGAAAACACTGCCGGCTGGATAGCTGAAAAGGGATTTACCAATGTTATACTTGAGATTTCCAATGAATACCGGCATAGCGGTTTCAGAAGATGGGTTGACGGCGACTGGCTGACCAGCGAAGACGGGCAGGCCGAGCTTATCAGGAGGGCAAAAAACCGTAATCCGGATCTTCTGGTCAGTACCAGCGGGATGGGCGACGGCCGGTTCCATGAAACCCTGGCCAGGGAAGCTGATTTTATCCTGATACATTTTAATCACACCTGGCTGGATGAGATCCCTTCCCGTATAAAGGATTTGAAAAAATACGGGAAACCAATACTATGCAATGAAGATGAAAAGCTGGGGCGCGAAGCTGCCGTATCCCAGGCTCTTTCGGTCTTGAATGGTTCCGGCTGGGGATTTATGTACCTTAGGAAAAACCAGTGGGCACCCTTTATATTTTCCGGTGCAGATGATGACCCTGAAGTTTACGGCATGTACAGGAATATTACTTCCCCCGGTTATCAAATTGACCATGAGGCACTCGTTAAACCCTATATCTATATGGGCTATCCGGGCCAGGGAGATGTATTTCTAATGGGCCAGCCAGTTTATATTAAGCTTTATCATCTCTTCCCTGATCGGGCAACTAACCACAATATTAAATTACTGGTGAACGATGAATATGTTACCCGGGTGGATGATGAACTTAAGTTGTACTGGAACCCTGAAACCCATGGGATTTATGAGCTTGAAGCAGTGGTTAATGATCAAGATGGAAATGAACTGTACCGTTCGCCCAAAACGGCTATCTTTGTCCACAGGGACCGCCGGTGAATAATTCCTTATAATGGTTTCCTGTTCCCAGGTTAACACAAATTGCGGAAGTCAAAGCGGTCAGGCTTTTTCAAGCCACAGCATCCGGGATGGCTTCCGGCTATCAGATACCTGTATATTTTCTGCTGAGTTCCCAGAGCTTCTCAGCCGCGGCATCATCGCGTGCCGACGCACTGGGTTTTCTTATTTTTTTCCGGGCAAAATATTCTCCTGTTACCCCTTCCACTTCATCAGAAGAAGCAAGGTAAACTATTGTTTCAGCCCCCTTGTGAGGACTGATCATAAAGAGCCGTCCACCATATCTTATCAGGGGATTGAGCCTGTCAAACAGATGAGTGGAGACAAATCCCGGATGCAGGCAATTTACCGTGATCCCGTCTTTTTCAACCATCCGGGCAAGACGCCTGGTAAAAAGTATATTTGCATTCTTTGACCTGCCATATGCTATGATACTACAGAAGCGTTTCTTTCCTTCCGGATCATCGAAATTTATCTTCCCGTACCTGTGGGCCGTTGATGATACGTTGATTATCCTGGAAGGAGCTCCTGTGCGAAGCTCGTCAAGCAAAAGATTTGTAAGAAGAAAAGGAGCCAGGTGATTGACGCCGAAATTCATCTCTATCCCATCAACAGTCTCTTTCCTGTCTCTTTCCCAGATACCTGCATTGTTTATCAATACATGCAGCTTATTAAACCTTTTCTTAAGATCAGACGCGAAATTGCGGATCGATGTAAACGAGGCAAGGTCACATTCCATCAGGTGGATATTTGAATTCCCGGTCCGCTCGATAATCTCTCTCTTTAGATTTTCCCCCTTTTCCATGTTCCTGACAGGCAAAACAAGAAGTGTCCCCATTGAAGCAAGCAAAAAAGCAGCATCCTCCCCTATACCCGATGTGGCACCGGTCAATACAATGATCTTCCCATCAATCGCCATAACTATTGTGTCAGACTCTCATATCTCGTACGGTATCTGTCATACAGCCGGCGGTGTTTGTCATGCATATGAACCTCCCTGCCCTGGATATAGACCTGTTCGATCCTTGTCGAAAGTTCAAGAAGATTCCCGTCTGCAATTATCAATGAGGCATCTTTGCCGGCTTCAATAGATCCCATACGCTCTTCGATACCCAGGATCCTGGCCGGGTACAGGGTAATTGTCCTGATGGCTTCTTCCTGAGGAAGACCGAATGCAACAGCAGAAGCCGGGTGGTGGGGAAGCCTCGTCATATAGGCGGGACTGAAATCCCCGGCAATACAATACTCAATACCGGCCTCATAAAGCATTGACGGAAGACGGTAGCTCCTGTCATATTCCTCCCATGGCCTTGAAGGGCCGCTGAGCACCGGACTGACTATTACCGGTATATTTTTCTCTTTCAACTGAGGCAGAACATAACCGGCATCCCTTCCACCCACAAGCACCATCCTGACATGTTCCTTTTCTGCCCAGTTAATGGCAGCCTGTATCTGTGTCAGTTCGTTTGCATTTATATGCACCGGCACTTTGCCTTCAAGTACCGGTATCATGGCTTCCCACCTCACATCGGTCCTGTGATAAGGCACTCCCTTTTCTCCGGCAGCATTTTTTGCCTGCATGTATTGCCTGGCTGATCTGAATGCGTCTGACAGTTCCCGCAATGCACTATCCCTTATGTTAACGTTGGACATCACAGGCCAGTTGATCACCATGGCAATGGGTGCCTGAAGGGTCATCTCCTCCCAGTTCCACCCGTCGGTAAGCATTGCTGCAGATAATCCCGAAATTATCCCTCCCATGGGTGTGGCAACCGATACAGCGATACCGTGTGTCCTTGCAAGCGGTAGGTGTTCACTCTCGGCGTTAAAGGCAACCTGCGCCCTGACATTCGGATTGATAATTCCATGTTCCACCAGGTCAACGGTTTGTGCTATCCCGCTGATTTCTGACAAGCCCGCAGAACTGCGTGCATGGATCATTGCGGGGTAAATATATTTGCCGGAGGCATCGATAACCCTGGTTCCTTCGGGAAGATCGGTATTGACACCAACATATGATATTATTCCTTTTTCAAAAACCACAACACCGCTTTCAATTGTTTCCCCGGAAACGGTAACTATTGTTCCCCCCTTCAGCGCTATGGGGTGATTCTGTGCAGGAGCCGGAATTTGGGCGGTAAGTTCAGGAAAACCTGAAGAAATTATCAGGGAAATAGTGATTAATGATAAATAGCTTTTTATTTTCATTTTATGATCAGGTTAAAATATTTAAATCTTGATTGATTTCATGATTTCTTCAAAAAGAGGTCAACGGCCGCTTGATGCTGCCCGGGCCGCATTGTTTTGTCCGCCGGAAACATTTTTCCTGGAAGCTTTTTGTATTAGCGCTCCCCTTTCTTCCCTGACCTTTATTCTTTTTTTCATATCTTCATTACGGTCAAAATATTTCCTGCCGTCGACCCATGTTTGTTCAGCATGAGTAAATCCTGACAATGGATGTCCGTTCCAGATAACAAAATCTGCATGCTTTCCCTGTTCAAGCGATCCTATCAAATGATCGGCCCCGATAATTTTTGCGGCATTGATTGTGATCAGGTTCATAGCCTCAATTTCATCTATACCTGTTGGCAGCAACTTTCCGGCCTCCCAGTTCATA
>SLGC01000440.1 GCA_007123885.1 Bacteroidales bacterium
CACAGACCTGGAATCTACAGGCAAACCTGCCGGTGAAGCTTCCGTGGCCGGATCAGAAGTTGCGGGCGGATCTTCCGGGACCGGATCAGGATCCGCCGGTGAAGCTTCCGGGACTGAACCCGGAACGGCCGTCCAGGCCGGGTCTGCCGGACAGGCGGTATCTGCCGGGATCTCTGAAGTTACCGGCACCCGGGATAATAGAGCCGGGGACATCCCCCCGGCCGGAACGGAACAAACAGCAGTCCCCGACAAGCTGCGGATCTCACCTCTTGCCAGAAAAATCGCCGGTGAACATAATGTATCCGTTTCGGGAATAAAAGGTACCGGTCCCCTGGGAAGGATAATCGAGCGGGATGTCCGTGCTGCAGCCGCCTCCCCGACAGGTCCGGAAAAGGGGGTTACAGTTCAAAAGCTAAGCAAAATGCGCCTGCTGATCGCCCGCCGGATGGAGGAATCACTTAAAAATTCAGCCCAGCTCACCCATCACATAAGTGCTGATGCAAGAAAGATCCTTAACCTGCGAAAAAGGATCAAGGAGTCTGCGGGCACATCAGGCTTCGTGGATATCAATATTAATGACATGGTCTGTGCAGCCGTGGTCCGGTCACTGAAAAAGCATCCCTCTATGAATGCGCATTTTATGGGCGACAGCATCAAGGTATTCACCAGGGTGCACCTTGGGATTGCTGTTGATACAGACAGGGGATTAATGGTTCCGGTGCTCAGGGATGCGGATGAGATGAATACCGGGGGACTGGCAAACAGGATCAGGTCACTGGCTGAACAGTGCAGGAAAGGCAGTATTGATCCCGCACTGCTGGCCAGCGAAAATGCAACTTTTACCGTAACCAACCTTGGCTCGTACGGAATAGAGATGTTTACTCCCGTACTAAATCTTCCGCAGACAGGGATCCTGGGTGTAAATACCATTACCTACAGGCCGGCCGATACGGGAGATGGAACCATAGGATTCATTCCCATGATCGGGCTATCTCTTACATACGATCACCGTGCAATTGACGGTGCCCCTGCTTCAGCCTTCCTTGCCTCTGTAAAAAAGGAAATAGAAAATTTCGACAACAGGGGAGTGATTTTATAAATATTTAAAGATTAATAAGTTACAGTATTATGCCAAAGAATCAGTTTATAGATCCGGTTAAGGTCAGGAAACCAGGAAAAATTAAATTCGGAACGATACCCGTAAATGCATACATCAAATCGATTGAGGATGAGAGGAAAAGCTTTTCCGATGCCGATCTCATAAGGATTTACCGGGATATGTATCTTATAAGGGAGTTTGAGACCATGCTCCATGAGATTAAAACAAAAAACGAATATCGCGGAATAAGCTACAATCACCCGGGCCCGGCGCATCTTTCCATCGGACAGGAGGCTGCTGCCGTGGGTATGGCTTATCACCTTACGGTAGACGATTTCATATTCGGATCCCATCGCAGCCATGGCGAGATCCTTGCAAAGGGTCTTTCTGCTATCCACCAGCTGGACGAGCCGGAGCTGCTGAAAATAATGAAAGATTATTTTAACGGCACCATACTGGGCATTGTTGAAAAAGGATTCAAGGGAGATGTAAAGGACCTGGGAATGGCTTTTTTGCTTTATGGAACCCTGGCGGAAATTTTTGCCAGGGATACCGGGTTCAACCGGGGTCTTGGCGGCTCAATGCATGCATTCTTCACGCCGTTCGGCGTATATCCGAATAATGCCATTGTGGGAGGCTCGGGCGACATTTCAGTGGGTGCTGCCCTTTATAAAAAGGTTAACCTGAAACCCGGTATAGTAGTTGCCAATATCGGTGATGCATCCATGGGTTGCGGCCCGGTATGGGAAGGTATTTCATTTGCTGCAATGGACCAGTTTCGCACACTCTGGGAAGGTGAATACATGGGCGGTTTACCTGTGATCTTCAATTTCATGAATAACCAGTACGGCATGGGCGGACAGACACAGGGGGAGACCATGGGCTATGATATCCTTGCAAGGGTAGGTGCGGGGGTCAACCCGGAAATGATGCATGCAGAAAGAGTTGACGGATATAATCCTCTTGCGGTGATCGATGCCTTCCGGAGAAAAAAACAGACCCTTTACGATAGGAAAGGTCCGGTATTGCTCGACACACTGACATACAGATATTCCGGTCACTCACCTTCCGATGCTTCCTCCTACAGGGATAAGCAGGAGCTTGAAGCCTGGCAGGAGTGTGATTCCATAAAGGGATACGGATGGCAGCTTTTATCTGCCGGAATTATTGATCAGGAGGGGCTGGATAATATCCATACAAATGCGGAAGAGATTGTTGAAAATACAATCAGGCTTTGCATCGATGACAAGATCTCTCCAAGGATGGACCTGTCCGCCGATCCCGAATTGATAGGCCGGATGATGTTCTCCGGCGGTTCAATTGAGAAGTTGGATGAAAGGGAACCGGAAACATTGATCACGATGGAGGAAAATCCCAGGGTCAGGCAAATCAAGAATAAAGAGCGTTATGCGCTTGACAGCCAGGGAAAGCCATTCTCGAAATTAAAGCAGTACCAGTTGCGGGACGGCATATTCGAGGCGATAATTGACCGGTTCTACAAGGACCCCACACTTGTGGCCTATGGTGAAGAGAACAGGGATTGGGGAGGCGCATTTGCGGTTTACCGGGGACTAACGGAAGCTCTTCCCTATAACAGGTTGTTCAATTCCCCCATCTCGGAAGGGGCCATTGTGGGCACCGCCATAGGATATGGCATGGCGGGCGGCAGGGTGATAGCCGAGATCATGTATTGTGATTTCCTTGGACGGTCGGGTGATGAGATATTTAACCAGTTGCCCAAATGGCAGGCAATGAGCGGTAACATGCTGAAAATGCCGGTTGTAATCAGGGTTTCCGTCGGGTCCAAATACGGGGCCCAGCATTCGCAGGACTGGACCTCGCTTGTGGCGCATATTCCCGGACTGAAGGTGGTTTTCCCCGCTACTCCCTATGATGCCAAAGGATTGATGAATGCAGCCCTTCAGGGAACCGACCCTGTCGTTTTCTTTGAAAGCCAGAGGATATATGATATTGGCGAATATTTTCATAAGGAGGGGGTTCCGGTGGGTTATTACGAGATCCCTTTCGGGGAACCGGACGTCAAACGTGCAGGAAAGGACGTGACAATACTTACCATTGGGGCCACCTTATACAGGGCCCTGGAAGCGGCTGATATTCTGAAGGAAAAATATGGCCTGGAAGCAGAGGTAATAGATGCCAGAAGCCTTGTTCCATTTAATTACGAGCCCGTCATTAAATCGGTTCAAAAAACCGGCAGGATAGTGATCGCAGGCGATGCAAGCTCCAGGGGCTCATTCATGAGTGACCTGGCCAGGAATATAACAGATCTTTCTTTTGATTATCTTGATGCCCCGCCTGTTGTTGTCGGTTCAAGGAACTGGATTGTGCCTGCATATGAGCTTGAGGACTGTTTTTTCCCACAACCCGGGTGGATAATAGATGCCATTCATCAGCGTATCCTTCCCCTTGAGGGGCACAGGATAACCGAAGATTTCAGCGATGCGACAATTTTGAACAGGAACAGGCTGGGAGTTTGAAATCTTATGGTTTAACCGGTAATGTTGTGCTGGACACTGATGTGGAAAATTATAACCTGCCCGTTGTAATCGGGTCAGGTTGCCGGCCGGCAACCGGCCTGCAAAACCCCGGAACATTTAAAAATGACCGGTACGCTGGTGAAATCCTCTATATTTTGTAGATTTATCCGGCATCATGTGTATATTTATGGAATTTATTATTTGTTCATTATCATCAAAATCTTAATATAATGGCTCATATTTCACGACGCAATTTTCTGGAAAAAACCGTTGTGCTGGGTGCTGCGGGTCTGGTTGCTCCTTCTGTAATGGATCTGTCAGCGGCCGGGGCTTCTCCCCGGGTTCACAGGAACACCATCGGACTGGCCCAATGGGCGCTTAATGGTGAGATCAGGGAACGCAAATGGACCAACCTTGATTTTCCGCGCATCGCACGCGAGGATTTTGGTATCAGCGCCATAGAATTTGTAAATATCCTCTGGATGGATGTACCTACAATGAATTACCTGAACAGGCTCAAGCAAAATGCCGATAATCATGGTGTTACCATGACCGGGATTGCCTGTGATGCTGAAGGTGACGCGTGTGTTCCCACAGCCGGTGAACAACGGCAGTTCGGGATCAATCACAGGAAATGGGTAGATGCGGCGCAGTATCTCGGATGTTATGCCATAAGGATAAACTGCATTGGTCCCCGCGACAGGGAAATACCAAGGGAAGAAGCCTTGAAGTGGTCGGCCGAATCTCTCAACCACCTGGTTGAATATGCCATTCCCGCAAATATCATCGTGCTTGTGGAGAATCACGGCGGTGTATCTAACGACGCAGATTTCATGGTAGACCTGATGGAAGAGGTTAACAGCCGGTATCTCGGCATACTGCCCGACTGGCGTTCGCCAACTCCCCAATTCGACAATTATGAGTTCCTCAGAAAAACCCTGCCCTATGCTCCCCTTTCAACCCATTACAGGCCGCAGCCTACCGAGGAGCTTACTGCAAAAATGATCAGGCTTTGCGTTGATTCCGGATTCAGCGGGTATTACTGTATTGAAACGGGGCCCCGCGAGGAGATACCAAAAGGGAAGGCTTTACTGGAAAAATATCTTAAAGTATAGGGCAACGAACAGGATCTTCCGGTATTTTAGAGGTGCTAAGGTATATTTTCCTCTGGTTTCGAAAAAGTTCCGGAAACCCTGCAAAGAACATTTGATTATCAGTTAACTTGTAAAACCAGTTTTATGGAGCTTAGAAAATTAGGCAGAACCGATGTTCATGTTACACCTGTAGCCTTTGGTGCATGGGCCATAGGGGGATGGATGTGGGGAGGCGCAGAGAGAAATGATGCAATAAGTGCTATCAGGAAATCAGTCGATCTTGGGATGACGAGTATTGATACGGCACCTGTATACGGATTCGGACTCAGCGAAGAAATAACCGGCGAGGCAGTGAAGGGCATCCGCGAAAAGGTACAGATATTGACCAAGTTCGGAATAAAATGGGATGATACCAGGGGGGAATTCTTCCTGGCCACCAGGGATAATCAGGGGAAAAGCATTGATCTTTACTCATATTCTGCCAGAGAATCGGTTATTAGGGAGTGCGAGGAGAGCCTTAAAAGACTCGGTACCGACTACATCGACCTGTTGCAGATCCACCGGCCCGATACTACCACCCCGGTCGAAGAGACCATGGATGCCCTGAATACCCTGATAGATCAGGGCAAGGTGCTGGCTGCAGGTGTGTCCAATTATGATGTCCCGCTGATGGAGCGGGCTTCCCGGACTACTGTGCTGGCTTCAAACCAGGTTGCATACAGTATGCTCAGAAGAGATATAGAAAATGATGTTGTGCCATGGTGCAGGGAAAACAATGTGGGCATACTGGCATACAGTCCGCTTCAACGGGGACTGCTGACCGGAAAGTTCAGTCCGGACCATAAATTCAGGGATGGCGATGCCAGGGGCGGGCTTTCCTGGTATAAAAAGGAGAATATAATCAGTGTAAATAATTTTCTTGACAGGCTTCGTCCGCTTGCTGCCTCAAAAGATGCAACCCTCGCACAGCTGGTATTGAGGTGGACCCTGCAACAGCCCGGTATAACATGTGTTCTTGCCGGAGCAAGGGATCCGGAGCAGGTCCTGGAAAATGCCGGCACCATGAATTTCACATTGAACGATGATGAACTGGATTTCATGAACAAAGAGCTTAATAAACTGGAAATGGTTTCATAAAATGGAAAATTTTCTGCGTGAATTACCTGACAGGCAAACCTTGCTTCAATGGATCAGGGAAGAAGTAAATAATGACATTCCCGAGGTAAATGCCCATATTCATACGCCATACTCATTCAGTTCTTTTGATGATATGCGGCAGGCTTTCTTAATGGCTCAGAAGGAGCAGATAAAACTGCTTGGCATTAACGATTTCAACACCACCGGCGGATATGATGAATTTCATGCCCTGAGCAGGGAATTCAAGGTGTTTCCCCTGTTTAACATTGAATTGATCGGATTGATGGAGGAGGAGCAGAGTAAAGGGATCAGGATAAATGATCCCATCAATCCGGGCCGTATATATTTAAGCGGCAAGGGGCTTGATTTTCCCGTAAATACAGAAAATGAGCTTTTTGACAAGGTGGATGAAGTAATTGAAAAAGGCCATGACCAGGTAAGGACCATGATAAATAAACTCAACCAGCATCTTCTTGTGCTGGACAGGGGAATGCAACTTGATTTCAGGGAAATACAGAGTAATTATGCCAGGTATATGGTAAGGGAAAGGCATATTGCCATGGCTCTCAGGCTTCTTATCTTCGACAGGTTCAAAACCCCGGGTCAGCGAAAGGCTTTTTTGCATCGGTTATACCAGCAGGATGCCATGGCTGACATCACCAGTAATGCTGCTATTGAAAATGAGATCAGGAACAGGTTGCTTAAAGCCGGCGGAATAGCCTTTGTAGAAGAGGATCCCGGCACTTTCCTGAGCCTGGATGAAATGGTCCGTATTATCACCGGGGCAGGAGGTATTCCCTGTTATCCGGTCCTTCTTGATGATAAAAAAGGGGATTATACGGAATTCGAATCGGATCCGGACGCTCTTCACAGGAAATTAACGGATATGAATATCTCTTGTGTCGAACTGATCCCCGGAAGGAACGACTACTGGATACTTAAAAGGTACATCTCGTTTTTCAGCTCAAAAGGATTTGTGATCCTACTTGGAACCGAACATAATACACCTTCTGCCGGTCCTCTGAAAATCACCGCCAGGGGCGGTGTTCCGCTTGATGATGAAATAAGGGAAACTGCCTGGAAGGGAGCTTGTGTAGTGGCGGCGCATCAGTATTTGCGGGCAAGAGGCGTAGGGGAGGGTTTCGTTTCCGGATCCGGCACCGAAAAGGGCAGTCTGGAAGAACTTGGAAAAGCTGTTATCCGGAAGTTTATAAGGTGACTGTCAGCCGTAAATAAGAAAAAAGTTTGATCAATATATTTATGAAGAAACCGCAGGTACGGGAACTTGTTGAGATCTCACGGTTTTATGGAGCAAGCAGCGATTATGTTATAGCCGGGGGCGGCAACACCTCGTGGAAGGATGAGGATGAATTATGGATAAAAGCCAGCGGCACCAGTCTCGCCACGATAGGTCATGACGGTTTTGCAGTTTTGAGAAGGGACAGGCTGGACCTGATGAGCACCAGGGTGTACAGCAGCGATCCCGTTGAGCGTGAAAAACAGGTGATCAAAGACCTTTACGCATCATGCAGCGATCCGGAATGCAATCTCAGGCCTTCGGTAGAGACAAGCCTGCATAACATTATCGGTTATAGTTTTGTGGTTCACCTGCATCCTGCACTGGTAAATGGACTTTTATGCGGTCAGAATTCCCGGGTTGCAGCAGCAGAGCTTTTTCCCGATGCACTATATGTGCCCTATACGGATCCGGGGTTCACCCTTTTTTGTGAGGTCCGCGATCAGCTTGCAAATTACAGGGTTAATCACGATAAGGATCCCCAAATTATATTGCTGGAAAATCACGGGATCTTTGTTGCTGCCGACAATATTGACGAAATAAGGGAAATATATTCGGATGTGTTCTCAAAAATCAGGACACGGCTTGACAGGAATCTGGAAATTGCAGATCTTCCCGTTCCGGATGAAGTTACGGATATCATCCCGGCAATCAGGATGATGCTGCCCGGAGATGACCTGAAGAGTATCATTCTGAGCCATAATACACTTACCACCCGTTATTATGCAGATAAGGCCTCATTCTCAAAGGTGTCGGCACCCTTTACACCCGATATGATAGTCTATTGCAAGTCTGCATATCTATATACGGAAATTTCCGGGACACCGGAAGAGATACTGAAATCATTCCAGCGAGAACTTTCCGATTTTGAAGGGAAACAGGGTTATCCGCGAATCATTCTTGTGAAAGGATACGGGCTGCTTGCCATTGGCGACACCTGGAAATCTGCAAAGACTTCCCTTGATGTTTTCGAGGATCTTATGAAGGTAAGCTATTACTCGGAAAGTTTCGGGGGACCAAGGTTTCTCAATCCTGAACAGATTGCCTTCATAGAAGAGTGGGAGGCTGAAAGCTACCGGCTGAAGGTGGCCGGTGCCGGAACCAGGCCCGGCAGGGTTGCAGGCAGGATTGCAATAGTGACCGGAGGCGCTATGGGATTCGGGGAAGGGATCGCATCTTACCTGCACAGTGAGGGGGCCAATGTGGTGGTTGCCGATATTGACACAGAGAGGGGAACAGCCTGTGCCGGCCGACTGAACCGTGAAGGCGGCAGCAACAGGGCAGAATATATCCATGCAGACGTTGCCGGTCCCTCTTCTGTCCGGAACCTTGTGAAGGCAACGGTAGAACGTTTCGGCGGGCTCGACCTGCTGGTATCAAATGCCGGCATCCTCCATGCAGGTTCTCTGGACGAGATGAACGAGGAATTATTCGAAAAGGTTACCCGTGTCAACTACAACGGTTATTTTCACTGCACAAAATATGCTTCTGCCGTAATGAAGATCCAGCATGGTTACAGAAACAACCATTTTTCCGATATAATACAGATCAACTCTAAATCAGGCCTCAGGGGTAGCAACAGGAATTTTGCCTATGCCGGAGGTAAATTTGGCGGGATAGGACTTACCCAGTCCTTCGCCCTCGAGTTGATGCCTTACAACATAAAAGTCAACTCCATCTGTCCCGGTAATTTCTTTGAGGGACCGCTCTGGTCCGACCCCGAAAACGGCCTGTTTATCCAGTATCTGCGTGCAGGAAAAGTGCCCGGGGCTAAAACAGTCGCCGATGTGAAAAGGTATTATGAAAGCCAGGTGCCTGCGGGACGGGGATGCAGGGTTGAGGATGTTATGAAGGCACTTTATTACCTTGTGGAACAGGAATATGAAACCGGACAGGCAGTGCCTGTTACCGGGGGACAAATTATGCTGCATTGACCGGGCATACCCTGTTAAAAAGAGGGCCGGTTCTCCCGGCGGACAGGGCAGTGGGAGGTGTTATTTGATTTCGTCGATTTTTTATGAAAAAATTTTTCATTTAATAATAATGGCCTGATGAAAAATTCGGATAAAAAATTTGACCTGAAGGTCGATTTTCCATGCAAGGCATTGCTATGGGTTGGATTTTCAACTGATGGGAAATTCATGTTCATTCGAATGACAAATTAAATTTACAATATGAAAACAAAAGCAGTAAGGATATATGGTAAAGATGATCTTAGACTGGAGGAATTCGAGCTGCCACCTCTACAGGACGATCAGATACTGGCCAGGGTGGTTTCCGACAGTATTTGCATGTCGTCATACAAGGCTGTTCAGCAGGGAGCTGCCCATACGCGGGTGCCTGATGATGTAGCCGTGAATCCCACCCTTATCGGACATGAATTCAGTGGAGTATTGCTGGAGGTGGGAAGTAAATGGAAAGAGAGCTTCAAAGCCGGTGACAAGTTTTCCATTCAGCCGGCAATGAATTACAAGGGCAGCCTTGATGCTCCCGGATATTCCTACAGGTATACCGGCGGAGATGCCACCAATATCATAATTCCCAATGAAGTTATGGAGACCGGCTGCCTTCTTCCCTTCAATGGAGAAAGTTTCTTCCATGCTTCCCTTTCGGAACCGATGTCCTGCATAATAGGGGCTTTTCATGCATCCTACCATACCCGGGCCGGATCATACATCCACGAGATGGGAATAAAGGAAAAGGGAAAGATGGCCATTCTGGCCGGTGCAGGGCCTATGGGGCTCGGGGCAGTCGACTATGCCATCCATTGTGACAGAAAACCGGAGCTGCTTGTGGTTACGGATATTGATGAGGCCAGGCTTGACAGGCTTGCCAAAATCCATACCAGGGAGGAGGCAGCACGCAACAATGTGGAGCTGGTATATGTAAATACCCGGAAAATGCAGGATCCCGTCAGGGAACTGATGACACTTTCGGGCAATACCGGTTTTGATGATCTGTTTGTTTTTGCCCCTGTACGGCAGGTGGTTGAGACGGCCGACAAGATACTTGGGTTTGACGGCTGCCTGAACTTTTTCGCCGGACCATCGGATCCATCCTTTAGCGCCGAATTTAATTTCTATAACGTTCATTACTCTTTTACCCATGTGGTGGGGACGAGCGGAGGAAACACAGATGACATGAAGGAGGCACTTGAAATGATGAGCAACGGAAGGATCAATCCGGCCGCAATGATAACGCATATCGGGGGACTGGATGCGGTGATTGATACCACCATGAAACTTCCCCAGATCCCCGGGGGGAAAAAGCTTATATATACCCATATATCATTGCCGCTTACGGCAATTGATGATTTCGGGAAACTTGGAAAGAAGGATCCCTGTTTCAGGGAACTTCACAGGATGCTGGAAGCAAATGATTTCATCTGGTCGGCTGAAGCTGAAAAGTTCCTTCTGGACAATGCCAGACCAATATAACAGGGGATGTGCCATAATCCCTGTCTTGTCTTGCATGACTAACCCAAAGTTTTCTGTCACCCTGGCAGCACGCCTGAGGGCAAATTCTTTTTAAAAAGGATTTCCTGGGTTGGGTAGTTTCGAAGATTCTTTTTATCTTGCTCATATCTCGAATTTAAAATTACCCCGATTTTTAGCTGCGAAGAGATAGTGCTACTCTCATGATTTGTCAGCCGAACCCCTTCTCATTTCCTGCCATCAAGTGCTCCCCATGGCTCTATCTGTTTAAGGTTCTTTGATCCCAGGTCCCGGTAGCAATCCGGCAGATCGAAAGATTCAAGCACTCCGGGCAGCAGCAACGATAACGGCCAGTCATAATCCTCCTGTTCTGCGATATCTGTATAGCTGGTAAGGGCGTTTTTAAGAGTAACCTGCGATACGCTGCCGGAAAGCAGCGAGGCAAAAGTTGCAGGTATGGCACCCCAGCCCGTAGCCACAATATGGATCCGGGGATGACCGAAGGATAGTATCCATTCGATAATCCTCAATACATCCTGTGTTCTCTGTCCGGGATATGGATAATCAAGCATTACCGAATGTCCGGCATATAAATAATCATTTCCGTATGGGGCATGAAAATCATCCCGGCTGGTATTGGGCAGGGTTTCTCCTGTACCGCGCACATCACAGGCAAAGAGTGCAGAATCACTTTCCCGTTCAATAATTCCATGAAGGTATGTCTCCTGGCGCAGTTCCTGGTCGGCCGAAAGATGTGAAACGTAAAGGATTGCATTGTTTGATCCCCTGGGAGGCCTCGACAGCAGCCTGTTGTCATCCAGTCTGTATACTGCGGTCCTGATGCCCGGCTCGGTTTCAACCAGATAGGGACACGCAAATCTTTTAGGATAACCACGGTTGGGAAGAGGCCGCAGTATCCTGTACCCGGGGACTCCTTTGTATTCGGGAAGTTTCAGGTATTCAACCACCGCCTCTTTCAGCTCATTCCCCTGTGGACCATTCCTTTTGGCGGCAAGAGCGGCAGATAGTTCACCTGTAAAAGAAAACACAGTCCGCGATCCCGATACACCGACTTGTCCCCGTGGCGTGCACAAAAGCGTTTCATCCTCTTCCAGGATAAGTGAAGGTTCTGTTTTAAGCTCTGAAATGCCTGTAACCCGGTTAAACCACCTGTACATAGCCTCACGGCCGGACGGGTGAAAGCCGTGGTAGTCGGGTCCGATAAAACAGCTGATATTATCTTCCGCGCCAAGCAGCCGGTAAATATTCCTCAGCCTTTCAAAGGACTCCTCCAAACCCCTTGCATCAAAATAATCCTTTTCCTGACCGATCATGATTACCGGTTTGGGTGCCATGGCAGCGATGAAATCGGAATGATCAAGTCCCATGGCAAGCGCTTTTGGAGGATATTGCTCTGTATCGGCAGGAAGCTCATTTTCCATGTTGCGGCGGAAGGTTGTGATAAAGCAGCTGGGAGCTGCCATGGTAAAACGCGGTTCGACACCGCATAGCCAGGTGGCCTGGGTACCACCGCCGGAATTCCCTGTTAACCCGATATGGGCGGGATCCACTTCGGGCCGTGTAAGCAGGTAGTCGAGCGCCCGGATCCCGTCCCAGGCAAACCATGAACTTAAGGATTCTCCTGTAAGGACCATCTGGTTGCCCGCATGAAGATGCTCCAGCACGCCGACGCCATAACGTGATTGAAGATCTTCGTTCATATATTGAAGCCGCTCGCCCTGTCCGATGGGATCGAATATCAGAACCACGTAGCCCTGCCTGGCAAGCCCCTGGGCAAAATACTGATAAGATGCAGCTGCCTTCCCGGTAATACTGTGACCACAGGTGGCTACCACACCGGGTAGAGGCAGCTGTCTTCCTTTGGGCACATACAAATTTGCAGTTACCGGGAAATCCGGCCGGCTGTCGAAAATAACATTCTCAATATCATAGCCATCGCGCCTGTGAACAGAGGTGACCCGGGAATTCAGGGGAGTTTTATCCGGCCAGGGAGCAAAACATTGTTGTATCCTGGCACGTGTTTCCCTGATATAGTTCTCGGCATCCTGCTTTGTGGCCAGTTTGCCGCGCCTTTCTTCACCGTTTTTTTCAACCGTTCTGACCCGCTCCACGAAGTATTCGTGGACTGTTTGCGGAAAGCGGTTCAGTGGTTGGAAATCATCATTGACGGCGGCATTATGGAGGGGGTTTTTTCCATACGCAGGCAGGATGTTTGCTCCGGTAAGACCTGCGCCGACGAGTCCCGTAAGTTTCAGGAAATTCCTTCTGTTGGTTTTCATAATTCAGTTTCAGGTAGTTATATATAGTTATGAGTTTTTTCAGGCTGATCGATCATTAAAAATACATATTTGTGGCTAACAATAAATTTTTTAATTCGCTTTTTTCTATATATTTATAATCATGTTTAAGCACATAACCAAAGGTCATGGCAAGAGATATGTGATACCAATGATTTAATGATTAAAATCAAGCCATATAATAAATTAAACCAAACATTATGAAATCATCACCTACTTCAGATCCGGTTAAAAGATCATCCAGGAGGAAATTTCTCAGGACCACCATAATGGCCGGCGGCGCCGGATTACTTGCAGGAAAATCATTACTGGCCGCATCAGGGCAAGACCGGGATCTCCCCGCTCCCTCACTCAGGGGAAAAAAAGTCCTTTTCGTATATGGAGGCTGGGCCGGCCACGAACCGGTTCCCACGCGCGACCTGTTTGTCCCCTGGCTGCGCAGTGAAGGGGCCGATGTAACGTTATCCGACACACTGGATTCATACCTGGATAAAGGACTGATGTCGTCGCTCGACCTGGTTGTGCAGACCTGGACCATGGGCGAAATAACACGTGAACACGAAAGAGGACTTGTTGGCGCTGTCCGCGAAGGGTGCGGCATAGCAGGATGGCACGGTGGACTGGGTGATTCTTTCAGGAACAACGTGGAATACCAGTTTATGGTAGGCGGGCAGTGGGTTTCACATCCCGGCGGGATTATCGACTACAAAGTCAATATTACAGATAAAAATGATTATGTTACCACCGGTCTGCAGGATTTTGACATGCATTCGGAACAGTACTATTTGCACGTTGATCCAAATATTAAAGTGCTGGCAACAACTACCTTTACCGATGAACATACTTCCTGGATAGGAGGGGCCGTGATACCACAGGTCTGGAAGAAATATTACGGCAACGGGCGTGTCTTCTATTCCGCCCTGGGACATGTGGCGAAGGATTTCGAGGTTCATGAGGAAGCATTTGAAATACAGAAACGGGGGATCCGCTGGGCGGCGGAAAGCAAATATCATCCCAGGGAGAAGTGGCTTACGCCGGTATACTGAGATTACCTCTTTTCCACAACATTCAGCAGCGAATCAACAACCTGGCATACTTCCGTGAAGGTGTTGTAAAGAGGCACCGGTGCTATGCGGATAATGTCCGGAGGCCTGAAGTCTGTAATTATTCCCCTTGTAAGTAGCTTGTTGTAAATATCTTCCGCTTGAGGATGGGTCAGGGCAATATGGCCGCCCCGCCTGTGAGGCCCGGACGGAGTTAAAATTGAGAATTCCCCGTATTCCGATATCAGCCTGGTGTTTAATGAATCTGCCAGGAAGCCTGTAAGCCGGAGGGAAACCTCCCTTATCCGTTCTATCCCTGCTTCAAGAGTAATATTAAGGGCTCCCTCCACGGGTGAAGATCCAAGGATGCAGGGTGTGGATATCTGCCAGCGTCCCGCACCACTGGCCGGAAAAAATGAGGGCAACATTTCGAACTGCCTCTCTTTCTGCTGACCAAACCATCCCGGCAGGGAAGGAAGAAGGTTGAAATGCTTATGATTGACATACAGGAAAGCCGGAGCACCAGGGCCTCCGTTCAGGTATTTATAACTGCACCAGAGAGCAAAATCGACTCCCCATTTACTAAGATAATGCGGTACTGCCCCTGCCGAGTGACTGCAATCAAAACCTATGGGTATGCCCCTTTCTGCGGCGGCCGCAGAAAGTTTTTCCATGTCCAGCAGCTGGCCGCTACGGTAAAGGACGGAAGGCAGGAATACCAGGGCTATTTCAGGGGTCATCTGCTTTATAATGGACTCTTCATCCAGCAGTCTATCCTTGCCGGCTTTAACACGCACAAGGTGTTTTTCAGGATCCAGGTTCCTTATTCTCACCTGTCCCTCAAGGGCGTAAAGATCTGACGGGAAATTCAGCTCATCGGCGAGGATCACGGATCTTTCCCCGGAAGGGTTGTAAAAAGAGCCGACAAGCTGGTGAATGTTTATCGTTGTTGTTCCTGTGAATATTACTTCAGGTCCTGCGGCGCCCACCAGGAGAGCCATTCTGGCGCCCAATCTTTCACCCGTCACGAACCACGGCTGTTCTCCGTTCATCCAGCCGCCTATGCCGAGATCCTTCCACTCATCAAGCACCCTTAAAATCGATCTTTCGGCATCCTTACTTAAAAGTCCGAGTGAATTACCGTCCATATATACAGTATCCGGGGGGATATGGAAGCGGCTGCGGAAATTGCTGAGCGGATTCCATCTGTCAAGCTCTTCCGCTTCTTTCCGTCCGTGACAATATGGTGTATCCATTGATCAGCATTAGATAAGAATTACAGGAATTATGAAACCGGAAAGAATAACCGCCTTGCCGGAACATCTATTCCCATAGCCTCTGAGGATATG
>SLGC01000444.1 GCA_007123885.1 Bacteroidales bacterium
GTGATCCTCCTGGTGTGTCTCATTGCTTTTTCTGCTCTCTCTTTGCCAGCATACTCCTTATCCTCTCCTGGTAAGATCTCATCTCTTTTTCTGTTTCATACCGGTCCATCCTGTTTCGTTCCTCCCGCATTCCTTTCACCAGGCTGTATGCCATAATAATAAGTACCATGGCAAATGGGAGTCCTGTTATAATTGAGGCTGTCTGCAGTGCCGCGAGTCCCCCGCCAATCAGCAGAACTGCAGCCACGGCACCCTCGGTAACCGCCCAGAAGATCCTTTGGGGCACCGGAGCGTCGAGCTTGCCGCCTGCAGTAAGGCTGTCAATCACAAGAGACCCTGAATCCGATGATGTTACAAAAAAACTTGTTACAAGAAGGATGCCAATAACCGATGTAACGGTTCCCAGGGGAAACTGTTCAAGTAAGACGAATAGCGAGGTGGCCACATTTTCCTCTACGGCGGTTGCCAGGTTTGCCAGACCGTTGAGTTCAAGAAACAGTGCCGTACCTCCGAATGAAGACAGCCATAAAAACGTAATAATGGTTGGCACGATCAGTACACCCATTATGAATTCCCTTACGGTACGGCCTTTCGATATACGGGCAATAAACATCCCCACAAATGGCGACCAGCTTATCCACCATGCCCAGTAAAAAACCGTCCAGCTCATCTGCCAGTCCGATTGCTGATATGTTTCTGTCCAGAAGCTCAACTCGAAAAAGTTCTGAAGATATGCACCAATATTCTGTACAAATGAGCCCAGGATAAAAAGAGTCGGCCCCACCGTCAGCATAAACAGAAGAAACACGGCTCCAATTATAATATTCATCTGGCTGAGTCTCTTCACCCCCGCACTCAGTCCCGCGACAACCGAACCTGTTGCAATAAGGGTGATAACGGCAATGAGGATCACCTGCAGTGTCACATTATCCTCAATACCTGTAAGGCGGCTCAATCCGGCGCTTACCTGCTGCACTCCCAGTCCCAGCGAGGTTGCCAGTCCGAACAGCGTTGCCACCACGGCAAGAATATTAATTGCCTTACCCAAACCTCCATGTATCCTCTCTCCTATCAAAGGGTAAAATACAGAACTTATGGTTAAGGGAAGTCTCCTGTTAAAAGTGAAAAATGCCAGGGACATACCCACCAGGGCATATATGCCCCATGCATGGAACCCCCAGTGCAGGAATGTATATTGCATTGATTTCTGTGCGGAGAACACAGTTCCGCCAGCTCCTGAAGGAGGCGATACAAAATGAAGAACCGGCTCCCCCACACTCCAAAAAAGGATCCCGATCCCCATTCCGGCGCTGAACAGCATTGCAAACCAGGCGGTCCGGCTGAATTCAGGTTCTGCGTTTCTTCCCCCCAGCCTGATGTCGCCGAATTTGCCGAATGCAACAAAGAGTGAAAATACAAGAAAAAAGTTAACCGCAAGTACAAAGAACCATCCGCCGTTTACCGATATTCCTCCCTGGACGGCGGCGAACACCCTCTCCATCGGTTCTCCCACACCCAGTGTTATCACAATGAAGCAGACGATCAGAGCAGCCGAAATCCAGAACACAGGAGGGTCGACATCAAAATACCTTGTCTTGTTTTTAATGGTTCCCGCAATATTCTTCTTAATAGAAGTATTTTTCGGCATAACTGAAATCCATTCATGTTAATATTGCCAATGTAAACTTAACAATACATCCGCAATTAAGGAAATAAAATACCCTCATCCTTAGGTGGCATGCCACACGGATTTTTTTCCGGGCAGTGTCGTTGAATTCTGTTTCAATCTCCCTGGAAGCATCCGTAAGAATTAAGACATATCCTGCAAATCAGCGATATATGAAACATTAACATGACACCCGAAGGTGTAAGTTATTGAATTAACTAAAAAAGACTTAAATTGCATTTAACAGGTAAATTTAGTGTTATTGAAAAATCCAACCGGTGAATCACCATCACCCTTCGGCAAGACAAAAAAGATGAAATTATGAATCCCCATCAGACTTCGTCAGACAAAAAGAGATGAATGAACAAGGGGATACATCCCTATGCAATGCCAAAATAACTTAAATGCAAAAATATATATGCATGATTTACAATCTTATAACTAAAGTTTATTCGGATGAAACCCGCATCAGCCTTCGGCAGACAAAATAACATGAACAAACCATGCGGGTTCCATACGTGTGAAATACCGAATATGAGTATCATGCCATAGTAAATGATTGAATACAAATTTGATAACAATAGTTTGTTCGTATGAAATATGCTATCCGGCATCTGATTAAGAAAATCCCGGGCAAAATAAATGGTTATTACAGGAAAATTGACCTTTTTTTCCGGAAAGGAGGCAATTATATTATTCCGGTAAGTTCCTGGATCATTAAAGATAGCGAAAATGATGAATTATTTAATTTTTTGTTTATAGGTTGGGACCAGAAACTATGCCATTACTGGCTTAACAGGTTTCCGGGTGATTTTGAAGCCAGGCCGGAAATTAAAAATATAGCATCATGGAAAATCCCGGGATTCCTGGAAAAGAATAATGGTAAATACGATCTTATAATTATCGAATCTACCAATAAAGCTCAACCCGGTAAATACCCCGGCAGCTTTTTATTGCCCCGGTGGATGGAGATGGAACTCGATATTGAATCATTTATTAAAAAGGCCACAAGCAAAACCATAAAAAGGAGTATCAAGAAATATTCGCTGGAATATGAGATCAGGACAGGGATTGAAGCTTTCGATCTGTTTTATCATACAATGCATGAACCATATATCCGGAAGAGGCATGGACTGTCAGCCGATTTAATCGATTACAGTAATTTTCACCGCAAATGGTTTAATACCCGATGGGTTTTGTTTTTTATTAAAAGGGAAAATGAACCCGTCGCGGCGGCCTTTATCGGGCAGAAATATGGTAAATACAGATTGTTTTTCCTCGGTATAAGGGATGGAAGCGACGAGATCCTGAAAATGGGAGCTATCGGCGCACTCTATTATTTCTTTATGCTCTATTATTACGAAAAAGGTATTAAATCACTGCTGGCAGGAGTGTCTATGCCCGTGGTATCTGATGGCGTAACCCAAAGTAAAATGCGGCTTGGAGCACAACCTTATCTGAAGGATCTGAAAAAAAGAAGTAAATGCTATTTTATACCGGTTACTCCCAGGCCTTTAATTTTAAAAATTTTAAAATTAAATCCTCTGTTCTATCTATCCGGGGGCACGCTCAATATTGCATTATTTTTAAGCGCGGAAGATTATCAGAGTAAGGAAGATTTCTTGAAGTTCCTTAACCGCCTGAAAACTACTAAAGTTAAAAAGACCAGGATATTTTGTTTTGACAATCCTGAAAAGATCATTAAATGGACCATTGAGGAAAACATAACCGGCATAGAATTTTTAAAATATGACGGGATATCTGAATGGCCTTCGGAAAAAGCAACGATTTCTCCCTCAATACCCTGATAATCTTTTACATTACTACATGGATGCAATATCAGTATTGATCTCTTTTCTGCACTAACAAATCAGCAAAAACTATAAAGGGCTTTTTAATAATTCCCGGTAAGAATTTAATCCCACGTAAAAACCGTTTGAGGTCCAAAAAAGGATTCAGGTAACTCAGCGCGGGGCTCATGAAATTGGTGACCTCCTCGGCCGAATCTCTAACCTCTGCTCCGAGTCTGCCTTTGAACTCTCGTAACCCATGATGTTTATTACTGCGCGGCACTCCTCCCACATTATAGTAAGAATATCCCCTGTCTTTCAACAACTTTACCATTTCAAAATAATGGAATGAAGGTGACCCTACCTCATAACCCTTCGGGCTGGTACCCATTAAGATTCCACAGGCTTTATTTTTATTTTCTAAAAAAAGTTCTATGGTCAGGATCTCACCATGCAATTCAGTGTAATAGATTGAAGCATGCCTGTCTTTCACCAGCCTATCAATTTCGGCGCGCGTACAGAATGGAAGAAATAAATATGAATAAGCGCCATATCCCTTTGACCGTCTTAAATCAGATGTTTCATTTATAAGGCTGAACAATTTTTCAACCAATTCAGGAGAATGCCCCTTTCTGAGAACGGCGCCTTCTCTCCTGACTTTTCTGGCTCTTTGCCTTACTGACCTAGAAAAACCTTTAATAATAGAATCATCATTCCTGTCCAGTCGAAAAACATACTCCATTCTTTCTTTTCTCACCTTGAATTGCGTCACCCTGGCATGCACAAATGATTGATAATCATAAGATCTTATTGATATTCTCTGGTAGCCATTCTCCTTAGCATAATTGTATAATGCAATTTTGCATTTCCTAATAAGCGAAAGGTAATTAATGTCTGAAGTGATGCCGGAATAAAAAAACAGTTGCCGGCCCGATCCGTCTTTTATATA
>SLGC01000151.1 GCA_007123885.1 Bacteroidales bacterium
GTATTGCGCAACCCGTATTTTTTAATTAAAAAAGGTACGGCGAGAAGTATGAGTATCTCCATCGCTTGTCCCATATTCATTGTAAGAGTAATAAACTGAAAGCCTCTGTATGCAAGGAATTCTGAAAAATATGAGAAGTACATTGCAAATGGTATGGTTGCAAAAAAGGATAAAAAGACAAACACTGAAAAATTCCTGTCTTTCATCAACTTGATAGCCTTGAACCCCATGACATCAACCAGGGATGCTTTCTGTCCTTTGGCAAGAGGCGGGGTATCGGGCAGAGTCAGATTGGAAACAGCAGCGACAAGCGCAATTCCTGCTGCATAATAAAAGGGCAGATGAGTGCCGTCAAAATCAACAACATTAAAAAAGCGGACGGCAATAATACTAAACACCCCGGCAAATACCCATCCTATGGATCCCCATACTCTTATACGGGGGAACTTATCGGAATCCACATGCTGCATTGTGATAGCACTGGTCAGGCCCCACGAAGGCATATAAAAGATCATTGCTGCCAGAAGAAAAACCAGCAACAAGATCGGATTTCGTGTCATACCGGCAAACAATACCAGCACACCGACCAATAGATTGCTTGCGGCAAGTACATGCTGGCCTTTAAAATAGCGGTCTGCAATCGAACCAATCGCGGGAGAGGCCATGCAACCGATGGCCATTGAGCTGAGAATTAATGATGTCAAACCTCTGGAAAGACCCATATCGGCAAGGTAAGCAGCAAGAGGAACCCACCATACAGCAAAAAGCATGTATTGAAAGAACATCATCAGGGAAAGCTTGAAATAAAGTGGAAAATCAGATTTCATATAGATAGTCTTTATTTGAAAGGCAAATCTAATTAAATAAATTTATAAATAAAATAGTTTGAGCTGCAAACTGTAAAGATGCAGATCTTATATCTTTTCAATTGCATCATTGTGCAGCCATCCCTTGTTGCCGTCAAGAAGCCGTACCGAATGCCATTCACCGATACTTTCTTCAATCCTTACCCTGGTTCCCTCATGTATAATGAACAGGTCGGTACTGCTGATATCGGGAGAACTCTTGACCGCAACAACCGGCAAGAAAACTATTGCAGAGTTATGATTCCTGAGGTAATTTCTTTGATCGAGTCCAAATGAAAAGCTCAGCACAGAAAATATGAATGCCATAACAGCGACCATAAAGAACACTTTCTTCATTAAAGGGGATGATGAAACCAGGAACCCAAAAATCAGTCCGATAACAATAATGAAGGCAGCGACACTTATAACTGCCCAGGTATCAGCACTGAAAAAATTTCTTGCCTCCTGCCACCACCGGTTAAGGACGAATACAGGCAGGGCTTCTATCCTGTCCCTGACCTGCATCCCGGCAAGTTGCAGATTAAACTGAATATCCTCATTTCCGGGATTAAGCAAGGCAGCCCTTTCATAGTTCAGAATTGCCGAGGGTATACTGCCCGACCGGTAATATGCATTCCCGAGATTGTAATAGAGTTCTGCAGAATGATAGCCGGATTCGATGATCTGCTCGTAGATAAAAACAGCCTCTTCAAATCTTTCATCAATATAAAGGAGGTTTGCCTGGTTAAAGGCAGTTTCAGGCTCTTCAAAATGATCTAAAGCAATTTCTTCGGGCAAACTGAAGGTATCCTGCGCATATACCGGCATTATGAAAAACAGGGGAAGCAGAAGGAACATCTTCGTGAAATATTGTCCTGATTGCATGGTCATTATCTTTTTGTACTTTGTTCTATCAAAGTGAGAATTTTAACAGTGTCATTATAAACCAGGTTCATATCAGTCGAACCGGATGAAGGGGCATAGCGGGCGAATTCACATTCATCTATTATTGCCATCAGTTTTTTTACATCATTTTCCGGAACACCCTTTTCTATCAAAGCTGATCCGGAATTTTGCCTGTTCAATTCCGATACGGGGATCAGCAATTTATCACTGAGATATCCCCATATGGCTTTCAGGGTCTCTTCAAAAAACTGTTGTGAATTGTCTTCTCTGAGATGCCTTCCGGCAACCTTCAGTCTGCCGCGGGCCATTTTACCAGCCCGCCGGTTTTTCATCCGGGCAATATCGGCCTTGTTTCTGATGCTCTTATTCTGAAGAAGGATGAATACGGTAAGAATTATAACCGGAGCAATATACCATAAATAAAAGGGCAAAGATCCATACAGGTCATGATCTATCTTCTTTAAAACGACGCCCGTGGTTTTGATAAACCTTATATCGCTCCCCACTACTCTGAGATCTTCTCTGACATGCCCGGCCACTGCAGGGCCATCTGCCGTATCTTCACCTTTTTCCACAAGAAGATTGATCCCGCCCGATTCAAGGCTCCTGTATCTTGCCACTTCGGGATCAAAATAACTGAATTGCACGGGGGGAATTGTATAATTTCCCGCTGAACGCGGAATAATAAGATATTCCCACGTAATGGTACCCTCCTGCCCGTTTGAGCTGTTTTTTATGTTTTCCCGTGTGTTTGGATCATATACTTCAAAACCGTCCGGAAAATCTATCCCGGGAGGACTAAGCAGACCCAAATTTCCATTACCGGATATGGTAACCTGGAAATTCAGTGCCTCATTTGTTCTTACCTGATCAGGATCGAGCCGTGCATCCAGGCTAAAGCTTCCGACCGCACCTTCAAAGCCTGCAGGTCTTGTACCCGGCAATGGTTTCACATTAACAATAACCGGATCGGTTTTCACCGGTATCCTCCTGTTTTCAAATCCGCCGAAAAAATCATCAAACAGGCTCCCGCGCCTCCCCGTGCGTTGACGTACCAGGGCATCCATTTCAAAGGAATCAATTTTTATTTCGCCGCTTCTTTGTGGAAACAGAATTATCTGCCTGAGAATGCCGGTACCATATATCTCGCCATCAATAACTTCGCGATCGAGGTTCCTGAGCGGAGGAGTTTCTATATTCTGCTGGTAGAAACTGCTAAATGAAGGGAATCTGACATTTTCAATTCCGGTCAGATCCAGTTTTGAATAAAGCTTAATGGTGGCCCGAAGAGCCTCTCCCTGGAATACTTCCTTTTTATCGAGGAATATTCTGACAAAAACATCCTTACCGGATACATCACTAATACCCTCAGTTCGCGAAGGCGTCCTTTCGGATGCTGCTTGCCGGCCCTGACTGTCAGCCACCACCTCAATAGTAACGGGATTGGAAGAAAACTGATCTGATTCTGTAGTAACAGTAGCGGGTCCGAGAGAAAATTCACCCGTTTCTGTGGCACGAAGAACATAGGTAAATGTCACGTTATGGGTCCGTGTCATCTCTCCGTTGATAATCTGAACACTGCTGCTGCTGGAAGTGGCGGGTCCCGATATAAGCTGAAAATTACCGAGATCAGGTAATCTCAGACCGGTTGCATTGAAATTAAGTGAATAGGTAAGCCTGAATTGCTCACCCACCTCGACTACCTCCTGTGCAGAGGCAGTAAACCTGATCTCCTGTGCATAGGTGGAAATGGATATCAGTGGCACAAACAGTACCATAAATGCTTTTAGAATAGCGCTATTTAAGGAGTAGAATATTTTCATTTCATTAGTTACTGGTTGTTCTGCTTATACAAAGTTCCGGTTTAGCGGGTATATCCATCTACCAGTTCCTTCCTGTTCGTGGCCGTTGTTCGGATGCCTTTTCCTCCATCAATTTTTCCTGCACTCTTCGTTCTTCCCGTTCGGCAGCTTCAAGCATTCGCATGGCATCTTCCGGTGATATCTGTTGGGGATCTTGCTGTTCTGGCTGTTCAGCCCTCTCCTCCTGATCGGGATTGCTTTCTCCGTTTCTGTCATCCTGCTCCTGCCGGCTATCCTGTCCCCCATCTTCTTCATCTTCATCCTGCTGATCCTGACCGCCTTCCCCGTTATCACCTTCCTGTTGATTTTCCGTTTCATCCAGCAAATGTTGAGCAAAAGCAAGATTATACCTGGTTTCGTCGTCTGCCGGATTATTCCTCAGGGCATTCTTGTAGGCTTCAATGCTTTCCCCGATATTTCCATCCATGAGCAGGGAGTTTCCCAGATTATGATAAACCTTCGACTTATCAGCCGAATCATCAATTTCATCGGCAAGTTCCCTGAAATGTCTGACTGCTTCATCATATTTGTTCTGTCTGTACAATGCATTCCCGAGATTGAACCTTGCCTGGGGTGACTCAACGTCCCTTTCCAGAGCACGGCGGTAAGAGAGTTCGGAATCATCAAATTGTTCCTTCTGGTAAAGCCTGTTGCCCTCACGTATTAGCCGTTTTTCTTTCTGACCGGAAAGATTTTGAGGCAAAAATAGTGTCAAGGCAATCAGTAAAGCCAAAATTACCGGTTTATATCCATCGAAACTTTTCATCCGCTCCA
>SLGC01000418.1 GCA_007123885.1 Bacteroidales bacterium
AGACAAAATAACATGAAAATCATCTGCAAAATATTGCCAAATGAACAATATACTGCATGTCAGTTCGACCGAAGGTCAATAAACTATGGGGGTTCCATGAGAGGTAGCACTCTGACACTTCCGGTTAAAACCGATACCAGGGAGCGGCTCACAGGCTCCTGTATGTGTCAGCTAAAGCGATGGGCGAAAAAGTGACAATTTCAGTATTCATCGGTGAGGCCAAAAATGGGTTTGTTCTCCGAACAGTCCCTGCCTTACCATGTGCATTCTCAGGATGCTATCATGTCCTGGCGTGGCATTGCCCGAAAGGCACGGGTGATCCTGAAATTGAAAGTGATTTCAAATATTTAGCGAATACTTGGGTTAGTTAGCAATCAGAAGCTAATTAATATTTTTGCATTATAAGCTGAATTAGGGAAGAGTATGAGGTTTCAAGAGAAATTTTGTACCTTGGATAAGATGCCTTAATAATTCTTTACAGAGTCAAATCCTATTGTACTATGGTTGAAATAAAAGAGAATGTCCATAAGTTAATTGAAAACCGGGAATGGAAAGCTTTAAAACAGAATCTGAATGAACTTGATCCTTTCCAGATTGCTGAAATTATAGAAGAACTGCCCGGATCGGAAGATATTCTTCTTTTCCGCCTTCTGCCCCGGAAACAGGCAAAGGAAACGTTCCAGAACCTTTCTCATGAAAAGCAGGAAAAAATAATCGAAAACCTTGCCCGGAATATCAAAATGATCACAAACCTGCTGAATGATCTTGATCCGGATGACAGGACAGCTTTTCTTGAGGAACTGCCGGGAGAAATTACCCAAAGATTAATCCAGCTCCTCTCACCGGAGGAGCGCAAAATTGCAACACAATTGCTTGGTTATCCGGAAGAGAGTATCGGCCGGTTGATGACCCCGGAACTTGTTGCAGTTAAACCGCATTTTACCATTCAGCAGGCGCTGGATCATATTCGTAAATACGGGCGTGACTCTGAAACACTTAATGTGATCTATGTTATCGATGACAGGCAGAAGCTGATTGATGACCTGCGTATCAGGGATATCATACTTGCCAGGCCTGATCAGAAAATTGAAGATATAACGGATAAACGTTTTGTTTCTCTCAGCGCCTTTGACGACCAGGAACAGGCCATCCGTGTATTCAGAGACCATGACAGGGTAGCCTTGCCTGTAACCGATACAAGGGGGGTATTGCTGGGAATTGTTACTGTCGATGACGTGATGGATGTTGTTGAAGAAGAAACCACCGAAGACTTTCACCGGTTCGGATCAATTCAGGATGCGATAATCAATCCGCTGAAAGCCAGGATCTCTCACCTGTATAAGAAGCGTGTATTCTGGCTATCCGCGCTGGTTTTTATGAATGTATTTTCAGGGGCTGCCATTTCCATTTTTGAAGATGTTATCGAATCTGTAGTTGCGCTGGTTTTTTTCCTTCCGCTTCTTATCGGCAGCGGAGGAAATGCCGGGGCCCAGTCAGCCACCCTGATGATCCGTTCCCTGGCAATCGGTGATGTTCAGAGCAAGGACTGGCTCAAGCTGTTCTTAAAGGAATTTCTGGTAGCGCTTTTACTGGGTATCACCATGGCTGTTGCGGTTGCCCTTGTTGCCTCCTTAAGGGCTCCGGAAGTTGTGTTTGTTGTTATGGCAACCATGGTCCTCACTGTGCTGACAGGCAGCCTCGTAGGATTATTATTGCCCTTTGTTTTTACCCGGTTCAAAATGGACCCGGCAACCGCAAGCGCTCCGCTTATCACCTCAATTGCCGATATCTGCGGAGTGCTTATCTATTTTTCCATTGCTTCCTGGTATTTTGGGATGTGAAAGACGGAAGTGCGTACGTACATCGTTAATTCAAATCTATCCCGACTGCAAAACCCAACCAGGGCCTATGCTGGTATATCCAGTAATGCCTGTTCCCGTCAAGCAGGTAATCCAATCCCATCCCCACGGCAATATTAACATTTGGTGTAGCCAGCAGTACAGCTACTCCATTCATCCAGACCACACCATCATATTCTGAATCGATTGAACCGGAAGTGACCCATGGATTCACGAAGGTAGAACCAAAACCGGAAAACAGACCAAGAGAAAACCCGGTATGGCTTAGCTCCTGCCTCATGTTCCCTGGCAGACCGGGAACATAATCAACTGAATAGATATCCCGGCGGTAGCCGGCAAATAAGACGCCGCTCAGTTCGGAGTTCAGTTGGCGTGGCATATCGTACCGGACTGGTCTGTATTTGAATAGAAACGAGAGAAGGTCCAGGTCAAAACTCGACTTGCTGAATGAAACGGCTATATACCGATCTTCGGTAATTTCCCCGGGAAGGGAAATAATATCCCTTATTTCTTCCTGGTCTTTTTCATCAAACAGATATATAACTACCGAATCTTCCATTTCCATGACAAATATTTTTTCATCCGTTAACGCGGGATACCTGATATCATAATAGCCTTCTTCAATTATCCTGTCCGGTGCAGCAGTAAAAAGTGCGCAACCCTGTATCAGGATCAGCCCGGCCAGGAAGTGATAAAGTTTTAATCTGGATGCCGGCTTGAAATTCATGCTGATAATAACATTTGTGTTAATAGCTATTTAATTAAGAGTATTAGCCACAGGAAAAACTTACTTGCTTACGGTATAAAAATAACCTGAATCTGCACAAAAAGTTCAGGAAGCATTGAATTAAATGACCCTGGCTAACATCATCACGAAGCCGGCTGTTTCTTACAGAAAGCCTCTTCGACTCGCTTTTTGACATTAATCCATATTTGCGGAGTGCTTATCAATTTATCCATTGCCTCCGGGTTTTTCAAGATTTTAAAAAATGTCCAATTGGATGGCTTACACCCACATTAAGCAACCTGTCTGAGCTTAGCATGAAATTTTGTATCTTGTATAAGGTTTTTCAGCCGCCATAATAACCGGCTGTCTTAACTTTCCTCACAGAATCAAATATGATTGTACTATGGTCGAAATAAGAGAGAATTTCCATAAATTAATTGAAAACAGGGAGTGGAAAGTTCTAAAACAGGCCCTGAATGAACTCGATCCTTTCCAGATCTCTGAAATAATAGAAGATCTGCCCCGATCGGAAGATATTCTCCTTTTCCGCCTGTTGTCGCGAAAACAGGCCAAGGAAACTTTCCAGAACCTTTCTCATGAAAAGCAGGAGAAGATAATCGAAGATCTTGCCCGTAATATCAAAATGATCACCAACCTGCTGAATGATCTTGAACCCGATGACAGGACAGCGTTTTTGGAAGAGCTGCCGGGTGTGATAACTCAAAGATTGATCCGGCTCCTCTCGCCGGAAGAGCGCAAAATCGCCATACAGTTGCTGGGGTATCCGGAAGAGAGTATCGGTCGTCTGATGACCCCGGAATTTATTGCGGTAAAGCCGCATTATACCATTGAGCAGGTTTTGGAACATATCCGTGAATACGGGCGCGATTCGGAAACACTGAACGTTATCTATGTTGTTGACGACAACATGAAGCTGATCGACGACCTGCGTATCAGGGATATCATACTTGCCAGGCCTGATCAGAAAATCGAGGAAATCACAGATAAACGCTTTGTTTCCCTCAGCGCCGTTGACGACCAGGAACAGGCCATCCGGGCATTCAGCGACCATGACAGGGTTGCCCTGCCCGTAACAGATACAAGGGGAGTCTTGCTGGGTATAGTTACTATTGATGACGTGATGGATGTGGCGGAAGAGGAAACTACCGAAGATTTCCATAAATTCGGCGCTTTCCAGGAAGCAATAATAAATCCATTGAGAGCCCGGATACTGCACCTTTACAAAAAGCGCATTGTATGGCTTTCAGCGCTTGTTTTCATGAATGTATTTTCCGGGGCTGCTATTGCCACCTTTGAAGATGTTATCGAATCGGTTGTTGCGCTTGTTTTTTTCCTGCCTCTCCTGATTGACAGCGGAGGAAATGCGGGGGCGCAATCGGCCACCCTGATGATCCGGTCACTGGCAATTGGCGATGTCCGTCCCAAGGACTGGCTCAGGCTTTTGGGAAAGGAACTGCTGGTTGCACTTTTGCTTGGGATTACAATGGCCCTTGCGGTGGCAGTCGTTGCCAGTTTCAGGGCACCGGAAGTAATGATAGTAGTTATGATTACCATGGTTCTTACTGTGTTGACCGGGAGTCTTGTCGGACTATTGTTGCCTTTTGTCTTCACAAACCTGAATCTAGACCCGGCAACGGCCAGCGCACCGCTTATCACTTCAATCGCCGATATCTGCGGAGTGCTTATCTATTTCTCAATTGCCTCATGGTTTTTCGGGATTTGACTTGGCACCACAGATGAAAAAGTGGAGGGTTTTGATGCAGGGG
>SLGC01000061.1 GCA_007123885.1 Bacteroidales bacterium
CGTATACGAGAAGCCGAGGCAGAAGAACAGGCGCGACAACAAGAACAACAAGAAACCCTGGATGAGGAACGGGAAACGGCAGTTGAGGCTGCTCCGACTCCTGCCCTGGACGACGATCTCAAGTTTCCAGAATTTCCCTGGCCTCCTCCTGAAGCGTCTGCATCTGTCGAAATCACAGAGTTAGTGAAGGAGTCGCGAGGCAAAATTACCAAACTGGGAGACGTCGACAATAAATTGAGACGTGCATTTGAAGCGTCTGGCTATGTAGAAAAAAGTTACTTTGCAGTACCAGATGGTTTTGCACTTGTTACCCGTTTAGAACAAATCAATCCTGATGGCACTCCGAAGGATCCCGGTCGTTGGTCTTTAGAAAGAGAGCCTTTACGAAATTTTTCTTTAAGAGAATATCTAAGAGCACTTTTTTTTGCCGATCCAGGTTTGTTTCGAGTTGTCGTCTTTATCGTCACACCACATCCTTTTTCTCAATCTGATAAAGTTATTGAACGTGATGAAGCAATAGACTGGCTTAGAGTAGGTTTAAATAGATTGCCATCTTCGGTAGCAAGTCAAGAGTATACTGATGAATTTAGGGCTACGGCTCTCATATATCAATTCGAGAATCCGGAAACCAGAGAGCCCAGGCTGTCGCCAAGCCATTTAACAGGTAGAGATCATTTAGTTGGCTCTGGTTTCTTATTGATGTTGGAGAATATGTAATGCAAATTTCATGGCAAATATCTAAAAGGCGATTAGCTGTACTTTGGTTCAGTGGTGCAGGTATTATATTTATAGTTATGCTGTTTCAAACCATATTGGGGCGCTATGGAACAAATATCAGTGAGGCGTGGGGTTGGTTTCTGCCTACCATTATGCCAACACTTTCATTGATAATTGGTGTGCTTGCAATGGATGCTTTAGGGAATGGAGTAAAAATCCTAACAGTTGACAGATTTTTTTTCAGGCTTTCATTCATTTTATCTCTTGCATACTTGGTAGTAGTATCCTTTACAATATTAATGCAGCCGTTCTCTCCGTTATCTGCTGTCGAACTGATGACGCAGTCAAACTTATGGCTAGGCCCATTTCAAGGATTGGTCAGTGCATCGCTGGGCGCGGTCTTCATAAAAGGAGCAAAGGAATCTCGGGAACATATTCAATGATAGCACGGGGAAGATTGAATTGCTGATAATAAGGTAGTTATAAAATACGTTGTCGATCGTAATACCTTATAAATTAACAAACAAAGGATTTTGGAAAAATAATTTATTCAACTAATCTCAAAAAATGGACTCATCAGTAATTACTCTAATTGACGTCATCCTTTTCATTATTTTTATATTGGGGATGGTCTGGATAGTTAAATATTTTTCCCGCAAAAAGAAAGGTGAAGAGAAACTTCCCCCGGTTATCTATATCATACAGGCTTCAGATGCTCCAGAGCATACAGGCCGGCTACGTAAAATTATACAAAACCTAAGATCCGAAAACAGGATCAGCCGCTTCACAGTTTTGAGTGCGGATGAGGATTTTTCCACGCTACCCGGGAAATTGAAAAAAGGGGACATGGTCCTGATTGTGCTTACCAGGCAGCTTGAAGATCATAAAAACCGGATAGAAACCCGGTTCAGCTTCCTGAAAAACAATCAGAATGGGGCCAAAGCGGCAGAATTACTCGTTGACAATGTAGTCTATGACAAAGCATTCATTACCTTACCGCCCGATTTAGTGCCCATACGCAACCGCAAGGATATGGACGATGCCTGGAGCAGTACCATGGAAAGCCTGAAAACGATGTTCCCGAAAATGAAAGGAAAAGGGCAGGAAAAACAGCCGGAAAATGACAGTTTGAGGGCCGCCGAAGAACAACAGGATCATGACCGATCGAAGAGTGTGGAAAAACAGACTGGCAATGACCGTTTGAAGGCAGTCAAAAACCATCCGGATTACCCGGAGCTCCTAAATAAGATAAGACCAGGATCGGCCTTTTTCTTTGAGCGATATCTTTCTCAGATCATGCTGGTATTGGGTTTAATTTTCATCGTGGTATATGGCGCCGTGCTAATCTGGGGAAATGTAATTTTTTTAATTTTTCTTTTAATTTTTGCTGTTGTCGGCATCGGGGCTACCGGGTATGGGATCTTCAGGATAATAAAATTAATATCTGGTAATAACTATAAATTGCCTGCTTTGATTGTAGACAAGCGCATTTCGGCAAGCGGCGAAGGTCAATCCTTTCCATCCAGAACAACTTACTATGTCACCCTGGAATTGGATGACCTTGGAAGGCGGGAGCTGAAAGCAAGAGGGAAACTTTATGGAAAGATCAACAAAGAGGATGCGGGCGTGGCATATATACATGATCGCTATCTCCTGGATTACAAGCGGCTGGCAATATAAGTTTGTAATATTACATTAAACAACCATTTATAAACCTGTAGGAATTAAGGCATTTTAATAATGCTGGGGTTTTTGTTCAGGAATTCACTTTTTATCCTTCTTGACCGCTTCTATCCACTCCTGGAGAAGATTTTCCTGTATCGGTTCCATTGGAAAGTCAAAATTATAGTCCCGCCCTGTAGTAAGTGGTCTTCTACCCGAATCCCCATGGCAACTACGGCATTCTGAGCCGCCACTTGGTTGGACCCTTGGCAACCTTTCGACAACCAGCCCGCAACGGCTAACATATCCGGATGAAGAGTCCAGAAATGAAAAAGTTGATTTATCAACCTGGCTATTCGGGACTAGAGCATTATAATGAACGCTGCCAACAGTTCCACCGCCGAGAGCTTCTGTGGCATTTATGGCAAGCCGACGCATCTGAGGGGAGATCCATGTGATGAATTCCGGTCCCGACACGTTGAAATATCGACCTTCTCCGGTCAGGGCCAAGGCCTTCCATCTGGCACCTTCGATCCACCGGGCCTTCATCTGACCGTACCTGCCATCTGTTCTCTCACCAATTGGTACAACCTGCGATTCATACTGGTCGATCAGCCAGCCAATTTGCCTTTCGTAGTAGGAAGTAGACGCTTCTGAGGGATCGTAATTTAGGTATAATATGCTTAGTTCCTTATCTGTTCTGGAAGGAAGAGTGCTGTGGATGTTATCAACAGCTACACTCATCTCTTGCTTTAGTTTCTCGACAAACTCCTCTGACCTCCCACGCGATAGCACATTCTGGACTTTGGTCATTGTTGCGGCTTTTGCACCGCGCCCTGCGGCGGATACAATCTGATCCTTCCGGTCCAGTGCACCGAGTGCTAATCGATATACAGCAAGAGGTGCTTCAGTCTCTACGACCCCGGAAATTCCTGCGGCTATGAGACGACCCATGCCAGGTGCAGCAAACCCCAGAAAAACGTCGAGCACAAGGCCTGCCGTCTCGGTTTGCCTTGCCGCGACCTTTCTCAACCTCCGTTGATGTTCATTGCATGCGTTAGCAAACTTCGTATACGCAATGCCCATTCTAAAACCAATTCTCTCCTTTAGCCAATCCCGATCCTCTTCGCTGAGCACCTGAACAGGCTCGGTCACCGGTGCTGGTGCGCCAAGTGCTGGAGGTTCGCGCTGGATAAGATCGCCTGCTGTACGCATAGGGAACTCGGGGACTGCCCTCTGCTGCACCGTATGCACTAACTCATGCGCCATTAATTTTTTCCCCTCCCTGGAAACCGGATCATATTGTCCTTTATTAAAATAAATATCATTCCCAACCGTAAATGCTTTTGCCCCTATATCCCGGCTAAGCTGTTCAGCTGTAATGTCCGCATGTACCTTCACGCCGCTAAAATCTGCACCCATTTTGCTCTCCATCTTTCTCTGCATATCTTGGGGCAGCGGATATCCAGATCCACGGGTGACAGAGATTCTATTGGATATTTCGGGGGAAGCTGTTTGAGCACCCTCACCGGAATGCTGAATAGCGGGTTTCTGTTGAAGTCTTTCCTCTTTCTCGTAAGAGGGTGAGTTTAATTGAATTTCCGTGTCTGCCATCTTCATCACCTGGTCGGCAACTAAATCGGCTTCTTTTTCATATTTATCGTTCGGCTGACCTATCTCCAGCTTTGGCTGGATTGTATTAAGTCCGAAAAATGGAGTTGCAGGTTCTGCAGAAGCAGTAAAAAATGGACTGTTTACCTCCTCCTTTAAATTGGGGGTAGCTGACTGCGACTTTTCTGTTTTAGAGTTGACATCAAATGTTCGCATGATACGTCTTTTTTACTCAATACTATTTATTCCGCTCTGAAGGTACCATTAATTTTCCATATCCTCAATCTCCTGTATTAGTTCATCTTCTATTCCTATGATTTCTTCAGCCTCTGCTTCCTGCATCTTTTCTTGCTCCGGTTCAATAA
>SLGC01000183.1 GCA_007123885.1 Bacteroidales bacterium
CGGGGACTACTGGAAGGCCGGGGTAGCCAGGGAGGTGATAACACCTGCTGAGCCGATGTGGATGGCAGGCTATGCCTCACGTGACAGTCCCTCGCAGGGTTCACTTCACGATCTGTGGGCCAAGGCAATCGTACTTGAAGATCCTTCAGGGAAAAAAGTAATTCTGGTGACCACCGATCTGCTTGGTTTTCCGGCAAACATATCTGACAATATAGTCGCCAGGTTATCTGCCGATTACGGATTCGGGAGGCCGGATATTATACTAAGCAGCTCTCATACTCACTCCGGACCGGTACTGTGGGGATCCCTTTTTGATATTTACCCCCTGGATGATATTCAGAAAGAGCTGATCGATAAATATTCACGCGAACTTGAAGAGAGGATAGCCGGACTGGCGGAACAGGCACTGAGATCACTCGCCCCTGCTCATCTTTACTCTGCCAACGGCGTTGTGAGGTTCCAGGTTAACCGGCGCAACAACAATGCTTCAACGCTGCACACCCAGTCAGAATTAAAGGGGCCCAACGATCATGCTGTTCCTGTTATAAAGGTCACAGATACAACCGGAATGCCCTTTGCCGTGATCTTCGGGTATGCATGCCATCCCACTGTCCTTGACGTGAACCGGTTTTCAGGCGATTATGCAGGATTTGCACAAATCGAACTGGAAAACCTCTATCCGGGTGTAACTGCAATGTTCTTCCAGGGGGCGGGAGCGGATCAGAACCCTCTGCCCCGGAGAACAATCCCGCTCGCCGAACAGTATGGAAAAGAGCTTGCCGCGGCGGTAGACCGGGTGCTTAACGAAGAGATGAAAGAGCTGGATCCCGAAATTGCATCAGCAAGAATAAAAGTGGACATTGAACTAACGGGGCCGCCCGGAGAAGAAGAGTTGAGAGATTTGATGGCCCGGACTTCAGGATACCAGCACAGATGGGCATCCAGGCAGCTTGCAGAAATTGAGAACCGGATCCTTCCCCCTTCATTCTACCCGTTTCCCATACAGATATGGAGGCTTGGCGAACAGCTCATCATGGTCATGGGAGGAGAGCCCGTTATCAGTTATGCAATAGAACTCAAGAAGATTTTCGGACACGACATTTTTGTCATGGGATATGCAAATGATGTGATGGGGTATGTCCCGTCGGAGACAATCCTTGAAGAGGGAGGTTATGAAGGGGACCAGTCGCAGATGGTTTACGGCCTGCCGTCAAAATGGGCTCCCGGAATTGAGAAAAAGATACTGGACGGCTTCAGGAGGCTTGCCTCCTTCCCGGGGATAAGTCAGGAGAAAGAATACGAGAGCCCTTACGGGGGAACGGTCAGGTGATCCCGGTCAAACTGCTGCGGCTTCAAGTCTTGAATTCAGCAATGGATCTACAATGATCATCCGGGAATTGCTCGGTCACGAAAGCATCAAGACAACAGAAATCTACACACATGTAAGCAAAACAGACATCGAGAAACTCAGCAACCTGGTTAATAAACAAAATGTAATAAGATACTGATACAAGCCTGATAAAACCAAAAAATAAACTATGAAAAAAAATCTGTATTCCAGGCGTGAATTTGTTAAACAAAATTCACTGGCAGGCATCGGTGCCGCATTCAGCATGAGCATGCCGCCTGCTTTTCTTGCCGTTAATGCAGGAGAGACATCTGTGCCCGCTATTATGGGAGGCAATCCTGTCCGGAACCAGCCATGGCCGGTGTGGCCCCTGTGGAAACCGGGAGAGGATGAAGATCAGCTTCTGAGTTCAATAAGATCCGGCGTATGGTCCCGTGCAAATATTGTAGATGAATTTGAGAAGAAGTGGGCAGAAACAGTCGGTTCCAAACGTTGCCTTGCCACCGTTAACGGGACCAATGCACTGATTGCAGCCCTGGCCCAGTATGATATCGGGGGCGGAGATGAGGTCATAATACCCCCGTATACATTTATTGCAACAGCCCAGGCTGTTCTGATGACCGGGGCGATGCCCGTTTTTGCCGACACTGATCCTGAAACTTTTCAGATGGATCCCGAAGGAATAGAAGCAAAAATTACCCCGCGAACACGGGCAATCCTTCCCGTGCACATACTTGGATTGCCATCCGATATGGTAAGGATAATGGAAATTGCAAAAAAACACAACCTGGTTGTTATTGAAGATGCCTGCCAGAGCTGGCTTGCCGAGATCGGTCACAAACAGACCGGGACATTTGGTGACGCCGGATGCTACAGCTTTCAGAATTCCAAGAACATTCCCATAGGGGAAGCCGGAGCAATTGTGAGCGATGATGAAGAATTCATGGACCGGTGCCATTCTTATCACAACTACGGAAACCCTTTCGGTACAACTGTCGGTGATGTGGGTGCAGGAACAGTTATGCTCGGAACTAAGCTCAGGATAACCGAATACCAGGCGGCAATAGGACTGGCCCAGATAAAGCGCCTCGGTGAACAAACAGACAAAAGATGGGAAAACGGCGAATACCTGAAGTCAAGGATAGGCCGGATCCCCGGGATCATCCCGTATAAACTCTATCCCAATGTAACAAAGGCAGCATTTCATCTTTTTCCTTTCCGCTATAAAAAAGAAGAGTTCAAAGGATTATCGAGGGCGGATTTCATGAGGGCCATGAGTGCGGAAGGAGTGCCTTGCATGGGTGGATACAGGCCGCTGAACAAGATGGCCTATCTGGCACATGCCTTCAATACCAAGAATTTTAAAAGAATGTATTCCGCCGAAATGCTTGACTATAAGAGGTACATGGAGCAAAACCAGTGTCACAGGAATGACCAGCTGTGCGAGGAGGCAGTATGGCTGTTCCATAACATACTGCTGGCTGAGAAAAGGGATATGGATGATATTTTCAATGCAATTGAAAAGATTCATCTTAACGCCGAAAAGATAAAGAACAGGACATGACCGGTTATTTAAAGATAAAGGAGAAGTCATATTACAAAGAGGGCAGCTTGCAGGCTACACCCTATAATTCAGGATTCAGGCTGGCACATGACACCTACAACGGGATCTCGGCAGCAAGTGACGGGAAGATATACTATGTCCTTTGCTCCGAACAGATGGATGCCGGCGGCCGTTTGTATTCCTTTGAGCCAGGGAAAACCCTTATAGAGTACCTGGGCGACCTCACTGAGATGTGCTGTGAAAAAGAGATGAAAACGGTTGCCCAGGGCAAGAGCCATGTAAATTTTTACGAATCGCAGGGAAAGCTATACTTTACCACCCATCTGGGCTACTACAGCATAAAGGATGGAATGGAAGTGCCCGGGATACCTTCGGGTGGTTATAAGCCTTATCGCGGCGGACATATCCTGGCATACGACATGAAAACAAAACAGGGCGGATCCCTTGCCATTGCCCCCGGTAATGAAGGGATACTTACCACCGCGATGGATACCGGCCGCCGGATCATATACGGTTTGACATGGCCCACGGGATATCTTTTCCGTTATGATGTTGACAATGCAACGATGGATAATCTCGGACCGTTTACCGGCACGGGCGAGAGCGTAAAGGGTGATGGATACAGGGTCATCTGCCGGTCAATAGCCATAGACCCGCGCGACGGAACAGCGTATATGACCAATGCAGAAGGCGACATCAAACGGCTTAAAGCCGGATCTGACAGGGTTGAAACCATTGCTGATGAAGATATGCGGAAGGATTATTTTGGCCGGTATGATATTTCCACTGCAGGAAGCATGGCATACAACTGGCGGCAGGTATTCTGGCATCCGGCGGAAAACATGTTTTACGGAGTACACGGAAATTCCGGGTATCTTTTCAGGTTCAATCCGGATAAACCATTCCTGGAAGTGCTTGACAGGATTACCTCTGTACCCTCACAAAGGGGAGGCATGAATGACATGTTCAGTTTCGGCTACCTGGGTTTCACCCTCGGTCGTGATGGGCGGACAATATACTATCTGACCGGCGGACCGGCCATGGTTAACGGGAAAAGAATAAGGGGCGAGGACATAAGAAGGGGTGCTGCCCGGGGCATTGAAAACCTGCACCTTGTCACCTACGACATCCCGACGGCCGGTTATTGTGATCACGGACCGGTTTTCTATCCTGACGGCCAGCGTCCGCTTTATGTAAATTCAATTGCCTGTGGAGAGGATGGTACAATCTATACACTTGCCCGGATCAATGAAAACGGTCATACACGAACCGACCTGGTTTCCATTCCCGACCCCTTGAAGTAGGTAAGCGAATGTAAAGGATCTGGTGCTATAGATACTTTCCGATGTATATCATCTTTTCAGAGTATTAATGGTTTTAACCGGTTGAATCTTTTAAGGGGAAATGTTATTGGGCGGACGGATAATGTTCCAAGGGTTTAAAAGTAAATTATCAATCCGTTGGGTATGATCCGGATATTTTCGTGGTGAGTGAAAAGATAGCCGCTTATCAATCCTATTCCCCCGCCAACAACTACATCAGAAAACCAGTGCTTATCCTGGTAAACCCGTCCCCAGGCCACCGATACCGGGATCAGGTAGATCCACCGGCTGTAAGTTTCGGCAAAAGGGGTGAAAAGTGCAAATGACAGCGATGCATGACCGGAGGGGAGAGATTTGTACCTGTCAATATTCCCCGGAAGGGGGTTAAAAGACCAGGGCCCCTCATCGTTGAAGGGACGTGCCCTGCCCCCAAGGTATTTTAAACCTTCGGTGGCAACTGCAGTTACAATGACCGACTGTATGGCTTTAAGTGAAGTGGATTGCAGCCGTTCATCCCTGAAAATAAGCCTTGATGCGCCGTAAGTCAGCAGCAGCCCCGGTACCACTATCTTTTTTTCACCGCCCATATCGGTCAGATCCGACATGGTATTTAGCAGACTCGTCTGGTTATTTCTGAAATAACTATTGGAAGCATCATCCAGAAGAAAGGCTGCGGCGGTTAATCCTGCCACACCCGGAATTATCCTGTTGATTTGGGAAGACCTTGGGGCCGTTAAATACAGCGAATCCCTGTCCCCGGCATGAAGGCAATTGAAAGAGGAGGAGAGGATAATAATGGCAGGCAAAAGGATCCGTGAGATCATACCGCAAATATCATAAAAATCAGCATTTTTTTATAATCTAACCGGCTCTTTTATTTGCAGATAATGACTCAGGGAATTAGTCGGCCAAAAAACAAAATAAACGGAATTACGTCATCATAATGTCTAAAAGTAATAATCTATTGGTCATTATTGCCGAAAATGTCCGGTTTAATAAGCTCAGTCCGACAATTAATTTAAATCTCAGCCGAATTTTGGTTCAGTTTTCAACTGGTATATTCACCCGGACTTGTCATTGTACGATTAAGTGTCACTCGATTATGGACAATTTGGTGAAGATTTTATAACCGAGAGCTGTTTTCCTTATCTTTTTGTAATTTTATTACATTCATTATTGCATAGTGGTAGAATGGCCTAATAATTTGTCATGATAAATGCCATATAAAGAGTAAACGATATAGCAAAAGTATCATCACATTGCATATAGCCTAACGTTGGCAACAAGACCAAAAGACCTTCTATTCATAACCGGCGTGACGTTAAACAACAATCATTCTTATTTAACATATTTGAAATAAACTTAAATAAGAATATATTTGTTTAAAAAAAATCATGCAAAACTTTAAAGCAGGTCGATATATTAGTCAAAAGCATTATCGGAGTTTTCAGCCCACAGGGATCAATAGGCAACTATTTATTGATAACATGGAAGTTCTGAACCTCTTAAGTGAGGCTGACAGGGAATTAGGGAGGCTTGATATGTATTCGAAATACATCCCAAATATTGAGCTTTTCATAAGTATGCATGTTCTGAAAGAGGCCACCCAAAGCAGCAGAATCGAAGGAACTCAAACCAATTTAGATGAAGCATTACTGGAAAGAGAAGATCTTCCCCCTGAAAAAAGAGATGATTGGGAAGAGGTTCAGAATTACATTAAGGCCATGGAATGGGCGATTAATGAATTAAAGGTCTTACCTTTTTCATCCCGGTTAATAAGGGGAACACACCGGGTTTTATTACAGGGGGTTCGTGGTGCGAAAAAACAACCGGGTCAATTCAGGAAAAGTCAAAACTGGATAGGCGGAGCAACAATAAATGATGCTGTATTTATTCCACCTGAACACACCTCAGTGCCTGACTTGATGAGTGATATAGAAAAATTCATATTTAACGAGAATATTTTTGTACCAGAATTACTAAAGATTGGATTAATCCATTATCAGTTTGAAACGATACACCCATTCCTTGATGGCAATGGAAGAGTAGGTCGGTTAATAATACCCCTATATTTGGTAAGTAAAGGAATTCTTAAAAAGCCCATATTGTATTTATCAGATTTCTTTGAAAGAAACCGCAACCTATACTATGATAATTTAATGGTTGTAAGAGAAAAGAATAACTTATCCCAGTGGTTCAAGTTTTTTCTGGTGGGTGTTATTGAAACATCAACCAATGGAATCAGAACATTTGATAATATCCTTCAATTACAGAAACAAGTTGATGCAGATATACAAAGAATGGGGAGCAGGGCCATAAAGGCGAAGAAGGTTCTGGACTATCTTTTTAATAAGCCACTTATTAATGCTGAGAAAGTAAGTGAAGTAACCGGAATCTCAATGCCTTCATCCTATAAATTAATTTCAGACCTGGAAAAGATTAATGTGTTAAAGGAGATAACCGGTGGTCAACGGAGCAGAATGTATGTTTTCGATAATTATCTTAAACTATTTAAGTGAAACAAACCAGAGCATATTTATACCGGTAACCTTTCAGGCGGCTCTGGGGATATTTATTTTTCTCATCGTCTGGCTGAGGATAACCAGGGGAATTTACACGCCGTCTTTAATGCGGGCAAGGTATCTGCCACACCATCCATCTCCTGGATGAACCTGAGCTGCTCGCGGTATTTAACCCTGAACACGTAGATTGGCTTGATAAAATTACAATATTCAATATTAATGCACGTTACGACAGTTACAAACAAAGTTTTTATAGAAAATGCACCTATGAATTTACAGCAGATTGGATTGAAAAGATAAATGAAATAAGACAATGGATAAAAGCGAGGCTGTAAGAATAGTCCAGCGATACCTTAGAATTGTATCAGGTAAATATCAAATTAAAAATGCTATAATTTTCGGTTCGTATGCTAAAGGTAATCAGCATCATGATAGTGATATTGACCTGGCAATTATTTTTAAGTCGGTTGATGATATAGTAGACTTGCAGATAGAGCTGCTGAAAATGCGTACAGATGAAGATCTTTTAATTGAGCCTCATCCTTTCGGTAAAGAGGATTTTAAAACATCAATTCCCGTTGTTTCCGAAATTTTGAAAACCGGCATTGAGATATCAGTGCCTGCTGCATAAAAGCAGGGAAACGATAAATAACAGTAAAATTGTAACTGATTCCGGTGGATAATGCCGGGAAGTGTTACTTCGCAGCGTAGTTGCTCATCCAGATTTCTCTTGCTTGGACGCCGCGCACCTGTTTTAAGGGGTGCTTCCGATAAAAATATGCTAAATAAACAGGACTCTAAAAAAATTAAGTTTTTCTTGGAAAAGCGTACCTAATTAGATACATTTGCATAAAAGCAAAGAATGCCAAGAATTGAAAGTTTCAGTGGTATTAAGGTTCATTTATATAATGGGGATCATCGACCACCGCATATCCATGCAACCTACGGGGAATACGAGGTTCTTGTGATAATTGAAACTGGAAAGATTTATGCAGGAGAATTGCCGGTAAAACAATTGAAACAGGTTTTAGATTGGGTTTCTGGCAATTCCGATTGGCTGGTAGATTTATTTTATGAACTAAATCCTGAATTACAATGAGAAAGACTCTAAAAATACCAAGGATATTGAAGATAAATTGGATAAGGGACATGTCGATTTCAGTAGTATTCAATAACGGGGAATCAAGAATAATAGATGTTTACGGGCTATTAAAGAAACTGGATTTAATAAACTCACCAGCAAGGATATTGTTGGAACCAGGAGAATTGTCGAAAGTTGAATTGGTTGATAATACCTTATCATGGGAGAATGTTGAGCAATATATCACCTTGCGAGGAGGAGATAAAAGGAAAGTTCCCTTTGAGATAGGAGCTGATGTATTGTTTCGGTACAGCAAACCAGAGAAATCCGAATTTCTGATTAAAATAGGCCGTATGATTAAGGAAAACCGATTGAAATCAGGAATGACACAACAGGAATTGGCATTAAAAAGTGGTACCACAAGGACTTATATTTCTCGGATTGAAAATGAAAGATCAGATATTGAATTAGGTACGCTAAGAAAGATAATTGAGACGGGATTAGGTAAGAAAATAGAAATACAAATAAAGTAACTTCCCAATAAAATGCATATTCCAGGCGGGCACGAACAGTAAATTTATCACTTATTCAACGTGGGAATAAGCAAGAAAGTCAAGATGAAGCAGAAATCTTTCCCGTCCGTTACATAGTGCAGTGAACCGGTACTGTGGTAAAGAGTCCTGGTGCTGAGCGTTCAGGAAAAGGCCCGAAACGGTCTTGCAGGTCTGGTCAGATCTCCCATCCTTTCCTGTATTCCTTTCTGTAGAGGAATCTGTCAGCCTCTGGAATATTGGTAACCTTCATTTTTACCGGATCATACTCTATCTTCCTGCCTGCCCTGAGGGCAACTGCTGCCAGCAGTGTGGTTTCATTGCAAACCTCCACATCCTGGAAGCTGCCCGGCGACTGCCTGGAGTTCAGCACAGCATCTATCCAGACATCGTTTCCGCGCTCTGTTATATCCCCGGGAGGCTCCTGGCCTTTCATATAGACCTTCATTCTCTCTTCAGGTATGATCCTTGGGTTCTCGCAGTGGAAGCCGCCGATAATTTTACCCCTGTCGCCTACGAACATCATACCCTCCCGTGGCAGTTCCCTGTTTTCAGCTTCCATTTCAGGAGGATTGTGGGGTTTCATCCCGCCGTCATACCAGAAAAGATCAAATGCGGGTGAACTTCCGGACTGTTCGAACTTCCAGCGCAGTATGCTGGAATGGGGGAAGGATACATCATTCCTGAGCATCCTGCATGTATTATCCTCTGTTATTATATTTGTTGTTGTCCCGTAGGTTTCTATGGCAACCGGCGGTCTGGTAATGCCGAAGGTACGGAAGAGAGGCCACAGGCTGTAAATACCCATATCAGCTACACTGCCCGCTCCGAAATCATACCACCCCCGGTATACATTATGTGTGAAGTTGGGATGGTATGGCCTGTCGGGTACAGGGCCGAGCCACAGACCCCAGTCAAAACCTTCGGGAACGGGAGGCCTTTCAGAGGGATATTCAGGCCATTGAGGCCATACCGGTCTGAACGACCAGTTGTGTACTTCTTTGAGGTTGCCTATTACGCCATCGTCTATCCACTTTTTAACCAGCTCATACTGACTCCTGTAGCTCCAGGCAAGCAAGTGCGTGGTCAGGCCCGTTTGCCTTGCTGTTTCAACGGTCTTCCTCGCTTCATATACTATATTTGCCACCGGTTTGTGCATGATCACATGCTTTCCTTTTTTCATGGCTGTTATTGCCTGGATGCCATGCTGGTGATCGGGAGTGATGATCTTTACAGCCATCATATCAGTTTCCCTGTCAAGCATCTCCCGGAAATCGGTATAGGCCGTGCAAGAATTTTCCTGTGAATCTCCCGGCCGTGAATAATATCTGTCCACCACCTCTTTCGCCACATCACGCCCTCCGGGTATACCGGGAAGATCTGCACCCCACTGGTCATCCTGCAGCAGTGATCTTATGGAATTCCTTATTCCATGAGCAGACCAGTCGATGTACCCTACCGGGTTTTTCACGGGGTCGCAAACAGAGACCACACGGATCCTGGGATCGGTAATAAGTGAGGTAAGTTCTCTCAGCTGCTGGGTCCCGCAGCCTATCAGTCCGAGTGTGAGCCTGTCGCTTGGGGCTATATAATTTACTCCACCCAGTACACTGCGGGGAACAACGGTAAAGGCAAGGGCTGAGCCTGTCATACCCAGGAACTGCCGGCGGTTGAGATTTTTGGAATTCATGTCGGATTAGTTAATTGTAAGTGGGTTATTAAAAAAGATATGAGCAGCTAAATGTAAAAAAGAGATACGCCAAAACCAAATGAACATTAATTTTTTTATCCGAAATTACACACATACGGATGATAAAAATTTTATGGTAAAGCGAAGCGGTTCCTCCTGTCAGTCAAAATTATCCCGTTTCTCCTACCCGATTTTACAGGAGAAATTTATACTCAAAAACGATATCAACTTTTTAAAGGTTATGAAGGTATTAATATGAAGCCGGTTTGGTTTGTGATCATAGTATCTTATATTTGTTATGGTGAAGATTATTCCCGGATTTTTCATACGGGAAAACGGGCCCTTGCGCGGGATGGGAAACCCGGGGTAAGGAGAAAATAACAATAACAATAATAGATTTGACTGATGAAGAAATTACTTTTATTACAGATCATTTTTATTTGCATAGCCGGTAAGGATGCTTTGTGTTCAGGTACTGCCGAATCGGGTAACGGATGGAAAGCGGGAGTTGCCTCTGTAATTATTACTCCCGGGGAGCCTGTTTGGATGGCGGGTTATGCTGCACGCAACAGTCCCGCCGAGGGCACTCTTCATGACCTGTGGGCCAAGGCCCTGGCACTGGAAGATACGGAAGGCAAACAGGCACTCCTTATTACTACCGATCTTATAGGCTTCAGGGGCAGTTATATGTCAGGCCGCATCCTTGACAGGTTGGGCAAAAAGTACGGATTGCAGGCGGACCAGGTAATACTCAGCAGTTCCCATACCCATACCGGTCCCGAATTGATGCGTGCGCCGGAAGATTATCCGGGTCCCGATGTGGCTACAGGGCAATTCTCCCCCGATGAAAGGGAAAAGATCAGGATATATTCTCATCAACTGGAAGACCGGATAGTTGAACTGGTTGGCGAAGCATTGAATTCACTTGCTCCTGCAAGATTGTTTTCCGGGAACGGAACGGCCAGGTTTGCCGTTAACCGGCGCACCAATACTGAATCTGCACTTCGGCCCTCTACCCAATTGTCGGGACCTGTCGATCATTCGGTACCGGTGCTCAAGGTTGTGGGAGCACAGGAAGAGGTCAAAGCTGTAATTTTCGGGTATGCCTGTCATGCTACCGTGCTTAGCTTCTATCAATGGTCGGGCGATTATCCCGGGTTTGCACAGATTGCACTGGAAGAAAGATTTCCGGGTACTACTGCAATGTTCTTTGCGGGCGCCGGAGCAGACCAGAATCCCCTGCCCCGCAGGAGCGTGGCACTGGCAGAGCAGTACGGTAAAACCCTTGCCGCGGCTGTTGAAGCCGTTATAAATGAACCCATGGAAGAGCTATCTTCATATCTTTTCACGGCACAATCGAGGGTAGATCTGAAATTTGCAAACGAGGTTCCCGGCCGGGATGAGTTGCTGGAAATAGCGGGCGAAGCTTCCGGGTACCCCGACTGGCTGAAGGTCAGCGCAAAAGTGCTGCTCAGACAACTTGAAAACGGCATTCCCCTCAGAACCTCCTATGATTACCCGGTCCAGTTCTGGAGGATCGGGGAGCAGAACATGGTTATACTTGGAGGCGAGGTGGTGGTCGACTACGCACTCCGGCTTAAGGAGATATTTGGCGATAACCTTTTTATCATGGCTTATGCAAATGAAGGAATGGGTTACATTCCCTCTGCCCGTGTACTGAAGGAAGGGGGTTATGAGGGAGAGAGATCGCCAGTATTCACCACCCCCTGGGCATCCGATATAGAAATGCTTATTATCAACGAGGTAATAAGGGTTGCAGGACAAACCGGCATAAGCCTTGCAGGATCGGAGTAGTGCTTCACCGGCTGTGAAATGGCCTGAATACATTCAGTATAATTAAAACTCTCGTCTTTCAGGCTGTCATGGCGGGACTTCACCCCCAAAAGCATATGTGCACATGTCAAACTCAGGCGGGGGTGCAATGTATAACCCGGGACATCAAGGTGTAATCCCCTTTTATGCTGAACGGGAACAAAAAAAATGGGAATATCCGGTTTGGATTTCCCATTTTATCATTCAATCGTTTTCCTTTTCAGATCAGTGATCCGCCTGGACCGGAAATTACCGGATCAGTTTTTAATATCCGAAAACACCAGGAAGCCACAGGCTCAGTGCAGGGATGTAGGTGATGAGCATCAGCGCGATCACCATGGCTATAAAAAACGGTATCAGCGGACGTATGACCTTCATAATGCTAAGGTCGGCCACGCTGCAGCCAATGAACAGCAACGATCCCACCGGCGGTGTACATAGGCCCACTGTAAGATTGACAACCATCATTATTCCGAAATGGATGGGATCGACACCAAGGTCGACAACAACCGGCAGAAAGATCGGGGTGAAAATAAGTACTGCCGGCGTCATATCCATGAAAACTCCCACGAACAGCAGGATCAGGTTTATCATCAGCAGTATAATTATCTTGTTGGTGCTTATGGAAAGCAGTCCCTCGCTCACATTCTGCGGGATATTTGCAAATGACATCGCCCATGACATGCCTATCGAGGCGGCAACAAGCAACAGGACTATCGAGGTTACCCTCACGCTTTGCAAAAGGATACGGGGCAGGTGTTTTACTTTTACCTCGCCGTATATCAATGCCAGGATAAGTGCATAGAGGACTGCTACCGCAGAGGCTTCGGTTGCCGTAAAGATCCCGGCAAGAATACCGCCGATAACTATTATAAGCAGCAAAAGGCTGGGTACAGCATGGATAAACTTGATCACCCCATCCTTTAAGCCGGTTTTTTCCCCGACAGGGTAATTATTCTTGTATGAAAATGCGGCTGCAACACCCATAAGGAATAGCCCTGTAAGGATCCCGGGAACATAGCCCGCGATAAAGAGGGCGGCGATGGAAACACCACCGCTGGCAAGACTGTAGACTATCAGTATATTACTGGGCGGGATAACCAGCCCGGTGGTGGCAGAGGTAATATTGACGGCAGCGGCAAAAGGCTTATCATACCCCTCCTCGACCATTTTCGGGGTCATAAAGCTGCCTATCGCGGAGGCCGAGGCGGCCGCCGACCCGGAAATTGCCCCGAACAGCATGTTGGCCATGATATTCACAAACGCCAGTCCCCCGGGAAGCCTCCCTACCAGGGCCTTTGCAAATTCTATCAGCCTCATCGCTATGCCCCCCTGGTTCATCAGTTGACCTGCCAGTATGAAAAAGGGGATGGCCAGTAGCGCAAAACTGTCAAGCCCGGTGGCCATCCTCTGTGAAAAGGTTGTAAAAGCGGGAACGGGCATTATATGAATAAGCAGTGTCAGGGTTCCTGATATGCCGATACTATAGGCAATAGGTACTCCAAGGACTAAAAGGGTGACAAAACTTATCACAAGAACCCATATTTCAAGATATTCCATTTTTAGAAATTTTGTATTAAAGTTAACAGGCAGGTTTAATTATTTGGCCAACGTCGCCATGGGATGTACAATGTCAAATATTGAATAGTAGATAATGAACATCCCGCTCAGTGGCAGGACCAGGTAAACATATCCCACGGGAATTTGCAGGGCAGAGGATATCTGACCGAGATAGAGAGTGATATAAACCAGGTTTATACCCCCGATAATAAGAACGGCAAGGGCGAATAATGCAATCAGGATATTGATTATTATATCCACTTTTCTTTTCTTTTCAGGGGAAAGTTTATGGTGCAGTATATCTATTGCAAGATGTTCCTTCTTGCCGGTAATATAGGTCGCCCCGAGCAATCCTACCCAGATCAGCAGAAATCCTGCAAGTTCGTCGGTAAAAGCACTTGGCTGGCCTACAAGGTAGCGGCTGGCAACCTGCCACAGAACATTGATCACCAGCACACCCATCAGTATAGTAACGAAGGTGGCGAGAATGTTGTCTAGCGTTCGTCTGAATGTCATGAGGTAAAGGTTTAAAATTTAAGGTTGGGATCTACTCAACAGCCTGGATCCTTTGTATCAGACTATATAATTGTTCATCACTTTTAAATGATTCAAGAAATGGCTGAACAGCTTCCATAAAAGGCTCCTTTTCGGGATAAATAACATTCACTCCTGCTTCTATAACCCGTTCAAGTGATTCCTGTTCTGATGCCGCCCAGAGATCTCTTTGATGTGGAACTGATTCGCTTGCAGCCTCCTGCAGCCATTGCTGTTCCTCTTCAGTAAGGGTGTTCCAGATCTTTGTGCTTATAAGCAGAACATCGGGAACAATTGTGTGCTCATTTATCGAATAATACCGGCAGACCTCATAATGGTGAGACAGGTAGAAGCTCGGGGGATTGTTTTCTGCCCCGTCAACCACCCCGCCCTGAAGGGCTGTGTAAAGTTCACCCCAGGAAATGGGGGTAGGGGACCCTCCCATTGCCCTGACCATACTTACTGCAGAGGGACTGGGCTGAACCCTGATCTTTAAGCCCTGCAGATCATCCGGATGATTAATGGGGCGGTCCTTGGTATAAAAGCTTCTGCTTCCCGAATCATAGAATGCAAGTCCCCTGAGCCAGAACTGTTCGCCGTCCAGCAGCATTTCCTGGCCTATTTCCCCGTCAAGCACTTTTTCAGAATGTTCCTTGCTCCTGAATATATATGGCAGGTTTAAAACCTGGTAGCTGGGGGCAAAGCTTTCCATTACCGCACCGGATACCTTGGTGATGGCCAGGCTCCCTATCTGGAGCATTTCAAGATTTTCTCTTTCCGAGCCAAGCTGCTCGCTCGGATAGATATCGATCCTCATTCTTCCTCCGGATTTCTCGGCTACCAGATCGGCCATGTATACCATCCCCTGGTGTACCGAGTGACTGGGTGCCAGTCCGTGCCCCAGCTTCAGAACTGTAATATGATCCTGCTGAGTACAGGAAAAGCTCAGCAGAATAATAAGAACGGGCAATATAGATCTTCCTGAAAATATATTTATCATAAGTCTGATATTTTAGTTTGACATTAGATGAAAGTTACGCTTATCAGGAACGGACGTGAGGCCCGGTCCATTCAACTTCTTGCAGACACACTGCGACTTAATTAAGC
>SLGC01000128.1 GCA_007123885.1 Bacteroidales bacterium
CGTCAGACAAAAAGAGATGAATAAACAAGGGGATACATCCCTATGCAATGCCAAAATAACTTAAATGCAAAATATATGTGCATGATTTACAATCTTATAACTAAAGTTTATTCACATGAAATGTCTGGCTTTGCCGCGGCAAAAATACCGGCAATTCCGCCCATCAGCAATTTAGATTTCACCGGTATAAATCCCGATCCTTCAAGAAGCCTCTCCAGCTGATCACGGTTGAAATAATGCTTTGCAGAATGGGCAAGATACTTGTATGCACCAGGATGCCCTGAAAGGAACCCGCCCACGGGAGAGGTGATATACTGCAGGTAAAAATGGAAGAGTTTTCGCAGGGTTTTATTTTCCGGCTGACTGGTTTCAACTATTACGAACCGGCCGCCGGGTTTTAAAATTCTCAGTATTTCAGCCATAAACTTCCCCGTATCAGGATTGTGAAACGTCAGGTTGCGAAAAGCAAAGGCTATACCGACAGAATCAAATATATTGTCTTCAAACGGCATACCGGCCGCATCCCCGTGAATGAATTCAAGGTTGTCCAGCTTTTTTGCCGAAGCTTTTCTGGCAGCCAGTTCCAGCATAGGAATGCTATAATCCAGAGCTTTTATTTTGGCCTCTGCACTTGCCATCAATCCAAGATGTAAAGCAAGATCGCCGGTGCCGCAACAGAGATCCAGAATAAGGGCAGGGTTGTTTTCAAGGCACGCTGCTGCTGCCATTTTCCGCCAGGATTCATCCATGCGGAATGTAAGCACCCGGTTCAAAAGATCATATGACGGTGGTACGGCTCTGAACATTTTTTGCAGTGGCCGTTTACCGGCAGATTTGTATTCCATAAGCTATTTTTTTCAGTAATCTTTATACTTCATTGTCGTAATACCCTGCCGTAAAATTGGATTCTTCCGGCAGCGGAAAAAAAGATCCGTCAAAATTAGTTTTTTTATTTTTCTAATACCTTCTCCCTGCAAGTTCTCCGGTTTGTTGCTTCAAAAAAATTTATGGTGTTCTGCCGGAAATAAAAAAAGCACTGGCAGGGAGCGGTTTAATGATTTCTTTTTGTAAATTTGATCAGGCTGTTTGTTAATTTTTACACTATTATAATACCAATGAACTCATTTAAAACACTATGCAGATCAATTGCCACAGTTGCATTGCTTCTGCTTTTTCTTATGATCTCCTGTCAGCCCTCCGCACGGCAGGAGTTTTACCAGTTGAAGGTTTATAATTTTTCCACAGCATCACAGGAAGCACGGCTTGATAAATATCTCGGCGATTCTTACCTTCCGGCTCTTCACCGTGCAGGGATCAGGCATGTTGGAGTATTCAAACCCGTTGAAGGAGAAGATGATTACGGCAAAAAGATTTATGTGCTGATCCCTTCACGTTCAATAGGAGATCTGGTAAATCTTCCTGGCATACTGGAAAGGGACAAGGAATATACGGCCGATGCGGCTGATTATATCGATGCCCCTTATAACGCACCTCCTTACGACCGGATTGAAGTCACCCTGATGAGAGCATTCATGGATATGCCAATGTTACAAGTACCCCGGCATGATACTCCCCCGGCTGAACGGATATATGAAATGCGAAGCTATGAGAGTGCAACCGAAAAATTATATGAGAAAAAGGTTCACATGTTCAACCAGGGAGGGGAAATAGCCTTATTCGAAAGGCTTGATTTCAATGCAGTATTTTATGGTGAGGTAATCAGTGGTAGTACTATGCCAAACCTGATATATATGACTACTTTCCCTGACCGGGCGGTTCGTGATGAATACTGGAGTATTTTCAGAGTGGATCCCGAATGGCTGATACTAAGGGACAAGGAAGAATATGCAAATACGGTTTCAAAAAATGTAACACTCTTCCTTCGTCCCACAGATTATTCGGATATCTGACGGATCAAGTCTAATCCGGATAATGCTCCCTCAGCATTGGCCTGTATTTATCCATCTGCTGGCGGTTGAGTTCCAGGAACGGAACGGCATCTTCAGGAAGAAAAGACCTGTATGGATTCATTTCACTATATTCATCAAATTCCTTCCTTGCCTTTTCAAGTTCTTCGGGAATTGTAAACAGATCTATTGCAGATGCCGCTATTGCCCTGGCGCCTGCATTAAGGCCTTTCCAGGCCGCTGATCCGTAGGTGCTGCTAACGGTTGACCAGTGATGGGATATTGCACCCGGAACAACTCCCGGAAAACGGATAGTTGCAGTTGGCGTGATAAGCGTCACATCGCCAACATCCGATGATCCGCCACCTACAAATAATCCTGGTGGCCGCAACGAATCGACTTTTTCCGGCATTCCCCTTACCTGTGTTCCAAGATTTTCCTGAAGTTGCCGGGCGAAATCCTGTTCCTCTTCGTCCCATTCAGGCATGCCGACAAGTTCGATATTTCTCTGGAACAGCTCGGCAAGAGCCTTGTTTGAGTGTCGCTGATGAATTGCTCCAATCACCCTGACCTCATCGAGTTCGGTGCCGGTGGCAAGTGCAGCTGCCCTTGCACAATTCACAACCCTTTCCTGCATTTCCTCTATTCTTTCATCAGAATTCCTGACATAATACCATACACTGGCTTTATCGGGGACAACATTGGGTACATGCCCTCCTTCAAGGATAACATAATGCATCCTGTGAGAATAATGCAGATGCTCCCTCAGGTAATTGGTTGCAACATTCATGATCTCAACAGCATCAAGGGCGCTTCTCCCGCTCCAGGGCGATCCGCCACTATGGGCGGTAACACCCTTGAAGGTAAATATAGTAGATATCAATGCTGATCCGCTTACTCCATAGGCTGTGCTGAAACCGCTACTGCTATGATTATCAATAACTGCATCCACATCATCGAATAATCCTGCCCTGATCATAAAAGGCCGGCTGATCAAATTTTCTTCGGCTGGAGAACCGAATACCCTGATTGTACCTTTTATCCGGTGTTTTTCCATAGCTTGTTTTACTGCAATTGCAGCAGAAATGGATGCCGTACCCATCATATTGTGGCCGCACCCGTGACCAGGTGCTCCCTCAATCACAGGTTCCCGGTGGGGGATTCTTCCTTGCTGGGAAATCATAGGCAGGGCGTCGTACTCCACCAGGATACCGATAACAGGTTTCCCTGAGCCGTATGTGGCAACGAAACATGTTGGCATGCCCGCCAAACCTGTTTCAACGTTAAAACCGGCATCTTCCAGTGTTCCGGCCAGCAATGAGGCGGATCTGAATTCTTCCAGTCCCAGTTCTGCATAGGACCAGATTGCATCGGATATCCTGCCGTATTTTTCAATAGTTTCGCTTTTTTCAAGGTACTCAAGCGCACTTCTTTTTTCCGGACTAACGGACAGAATTTTATCATGCGATTGTGAAAATATTACGAATGATGATGCCGTGAACATAAACAGCAGTCCAACTACCCTGAATGACATAAACCTGTTCATTAATTTGTTTGTTTAATTAATACCTGTGAATTTCCTCCAAAATGGCACCTGGTGATCCTTGTTACAATACTACCGGCTCATGGTAACGCTTACCCGCTCTATCTGCCCCCCCATCGAAGGGCTCATCTTGGAAACTTTAACAGTAGCTTTGTCGATCGAGGAGAACCTGCTATAAAGAGCGTCAAGTATTCTTTTGGCAACATTCTCCAGAAGGTGTGATTTGATCTGCATCTGTTCTTTTACAATTTCATAAGCCATCTGGTAATTAAGGGTGTCATTAAGGTCATCTGATTCGGATGCCTTGTCCAGACTGGTGAAAATATGCAGATCAACAATAAACCGGTTACCAATTATCCTTTCCTCCCGGTAATGGCCATGGAAGGAATAAAACTCCATATTTTCGATCCCGATAATCCCCATGAACGATAATTTAAATTGTTAAAATTAGATAAATTCATTACAACCGGGTACAATTTTAAAAATATTATGAGTGTTTTTCTCAGATTTGAGTATTTACTGTTAATTTTGTAGGCTTTCTAATGATCAAAATAAAAATTTAACAGATGACCAGAAATGATCTCCCCGGAAAGGAAGAAAAAGATGTACGTTCCCTGAATTTTATTGAACAGATTATTACAGAAGATATCCGGACAGGAAAAGCCGGGGGCCGGGTCCATACACGTTTCCCGCCGGAACCAAATGGTTATCTGCATATCGGTCATGCCAAATCAATCTGTTTGAATTACGGACTGGCAGAAAAATACAACGGACTTTATAACCTTAGATTTGATGATACGAATCCCCTTACAGAAGAGGTTGAATATGTTGAATCCATAAAAGAGGATGTCCGCTGGCTTGGTTATGACTGGGAGGACAGATTGTATTACGCCTCCGATTATTTTGAAATTCTTTATGAATGGGCCGGAAAGCTTATAAAGAAAGAAAAGGCCTATGTCTGTGATCTCAACGCGGCACAGATAAGCGAACAAAGGGGCACTCCTACCAGACCGGGAATTGAAAGCCCTTACCGTAACCGTACCATAGACGAAAATCTTGACCTGTTCAGGCGTATGAGAAACGGAGAGTTCCGTGATGGCCAGAGGGTGCTGAGGGCAAAAATAGATATGGCCTCGCCAAACATGCATATGCGTGATCCTGTAATGTACCGTATAATCCATGTTGCACATCATCGTACCGGACATGACTGGTGTATATACCCGACTTACGACTACGCCCACGGCCAGTCCGATTCCATTGAAGGGATAACTCATTCGATCTGCACCCTGGAGTTTGAAGTACACCGGCCATTGTATGAATGGTTCATCCGTGAACTTGATATTTTTCCCAGCAGGCAGATAGAATTTGCCCGCCTTAACCTGAGCTACACTGTCATGAGCAAGCGGAAATTACTGCAACTGGTAAAAGAGGGCCATGTAAATGGATGGGATGACCCCAGAATGCCTACAATCAGCGGATTACGCAGGAGAGGCTATACCCCTGAGTCAATAAGGTATTTTTCCGACAGGATAGGTGTAGCCAAACGTAACAATGTAATAGATGTAGCACTTCTGGAGCACAGCGTCAGGGAGGATCTTAATGTAAAAGCCACCAGGGTAATGGCTGTACTTAATCCGCTGAAAGTAGTGATCACAAATTACCCTGCCGGTGAGCCCGAGGAGGTTGATGCGGTTATCAATCCGGAGCAGCCCGAACTCGGTAAAAGGAAGGTTCCCTTTTCCCGCGAGATCTTCATTGAGAAAGATGATTTTATGGAAGACCCTCCCCGGAAGTTTTTCCGGCTTGCACCGGGCAGGGAAGTACGGCTCAAATATGCCTATATAATCAAATGCGAGAAAGTTCTAAAGGATGAAAACGGCAAGGTTGCCGAACTGCATTGCACCTATGATCCTGCCACAAGAAGCGGTATGCCCGAGGCCAACAGGAAGGTTAAAAGCACTATACACTGGGTGTCGGCACAGCATGCCAGGGAGGTGGAAGTAAGACTTTTTGACCGGCTTTTCCTTAATCCTGACCCTGAAGAAATTGAGGAAGGCAAAGATTTCAAATCCAACCTGAACCCCGATTCCCTTAAAATTGTCAGGGGTTTTATATCTTCAGGCATGGAGGGTGCCCGCCCCCTGGACAAATTTCAGTTTGAGCGTACAGGATATTTTTGCGTCGATACCGAATCAACTTCAAGGAACATGATCCTTAACCGCACCGTTACTTTAAGGGATGCCTGGACACGTTACGAAAAGACAAACAACACGAAGTCAACAAGACCCAAAACAGGAAAATAATACAGGTCACTTTATAATAAAGGCTGCGGAATAGGGTGGGGAATTCCTGTCACATTACAGCAACAGGATTATGGCAGCAGGCACAATTTCCACTTGAGTCAAGTCCTTCTATACGGGTTATGTAGCCTTCTCTTTTAATCACACGTTTGCCGCACCGTGCACATTCAGTGTCTCTGCCGGGTGATCCCGGAGGCATGTTCCCGGTGTAAACATAAGACAATGTCTCTTTTGCGGTATCATAAAATTCATTGATAGTTGATACAGGAGCGGGAGGGCGGTGCATTTTCCATGAGGGGAAATATCTTGATATATGAAGTACCGTATCATTACCAAGTTCACCCTCTATCCACCCGGTCAGGTCCCTGAACTTTCCCATGTCATCATTAAGACCGGGAATAACCAGGAGGGTTATTTCAAGGTGCACTCCTTTCATTTTTATGGCATACAGTGAACTGAGGACAGGTCTCAGAGATCCCCCGGTAAAATTCCGGTAAAATGAATTATCGAAAGCCTTGAGATCTATATTGAACGCATCGGTTACCTCAAGCAGCATATTCAGCGGATCTTTATTTATATAGCCGTTGCTTACCACCACGTTCTTTAATCCGCAATCCTTTGCAAGCCGGCAGGTATCATACATGTACCCGAACCATACCGTAGGTTCATTATAAGTATATGCTATTCCTGCATTGACGGCTGATTTTTTTGCCCGGTCAATGACAGCTTCAGGACTTGTTTTTTCAACATATTCAAAATCGGTGGGAGATGCCTGGGAAATAGTGTAATTCTGGCAAAAGCTGCAGGAAAAATTGCATCCGAAACTACCTATGGAAAGAATTTCACTGCCGGGGAAAAAATGGTACAATGGTTTCTTTTCAACAGGATCGGAACTTATGCTGCAGAGCAACCCGTAATTCACCTGGTACAGATCACCTTCACGGTTCAGCCTTACCCTGCACTTACCGTAAGCCCCTTCCGGAATAGAACAATGGTGGGGGCAAAGCAGGCACCTTACATGCCGGTCATCATGCTTTGTATAAAAATCTGATATCTTCATTGACCAAAAAATTACTTACTGATAGATAACGTAATATGCCGTCGATTTCACATGCAAAAAGAGCTCTTTTGGATTTGATCAGATATGAAATTTATCGGAAATCAAGTACGGAATATGCCTGTTTTATCACACCTGTTATAAATGTAAAATATTGTTAAATAGCATTATAACCATAGTCTACATGGAACGGGATTAATATCCACAGTAACATGAAACTTAACATAAACTTAATCCATGCATCACGAACTTTTATCCATGATTTCCGGCCATTAATAAAAATGCGATGGGCTTTTTGAACAAATAGCATGAAATATGCTCATTGTAATACACAACAATGATGATAATGATATTTAATTATTACGTTGTATTGGATCATTTAAACAAGGATACCTATGAATGGCACCGCTAAGGCAAAAGAGAAAAGATCGTTATGGAAAGGCAAAAGTGATAACCAGCTGAAAATGGCCCTGGATTTTCTGGAATTTATAATGGTACTTGCTTCCATACCTGTTGCCTATTTCATCACAAGCTATCTCCTTGGGCTGCTGAATTACGAATGGGTATTCGATATGAACCAGTTCATTTTCTTTTGCCTGTTGATAATATTATCATGGTTTGTTCTGAGCCAGGTAATATCAATGGCCAAACTGCCCAAGACGGAAAGATACCTTACCCTGTTTTTCCATTTTGTAAGGATAAATTTTCTTAACCTGGTTGTACTGCTTTTTTTGAAATTCATATTGAATCTCAGGTCAATTCCGGCAACCTTTATTTTACTTCTGGTTCCTGTGAGCATGGTTATTACTTATGGGATCAGGATCCTGGCTTTCAGGTGGCTTAAGATCTACCGTACCAACGGGCATGACCTGCAGCATGTAATTGTAATTGCAGATGGCTGTTCAGCCGGGATCATCGAAAAACTGATAGAGCAGAAAGAATGGGGCTTTAAAGTAGATTCCGTAATTACCAGATCGGAAAGAATAAAGAAAAAGTATCAGCATAACTTTAAGATCTATCCTGACACTTTGAGAATCAGGGAGCTGATAGATAACAAGGTAATCGATGAGGTAATCTACAGCAAAAGGAACATTGACCATGAGGAGGTGGAAAGATTGGTGAAGATCTGTGATGAAGTGGGCGTTATTTTCAGACTGCAGTCATGCGTGTCATCCGCAGATCCGGTCAATATCCAGCTCAGGCCGGCTAATCGGAAAAAACAGATTGCACTGGTGGATACCCCGTCAAATAATATTCCACTGGTTATAAAAACAATGGCTGATATCTATTTTTCACTCACCGCGGTTTTGCTTCTTGCTCCTCTTTTCCTGGTAATTGCACTTATCATCAAAATCGAATCCAGGGGCCCCGTCCTGTTTGCCCAGGAAAGAATAGGGCGACGGGGAAGGAAATTCAAGCTCTACAAGTTCAGGACCATGGTAACTGACGCCGAAAAACAGCTGGAACAGCTAAGGGAAAAAAATGAAATGGATGGCCCGGTATTTAAAATCAGGAATGATCCGCGAATAACCAGGTTCGGGAAATTCCTCAGAAGAACCGGACTTGATGAATTTCCCCAGCTATTTAATGTGATCATGGGACAGATGTCTCTTATAGGTCCGCGGCCACCTCTCGAATCGGAGGTAAAACAGTATGAAAGATGGCAACTGCGGAGATTGTCGGTTAAGCCGGGAATAACATGTACCTGGCAGATCATACCTAACAGGAACGATGTAAGATTTGAGAGGTGGATGCAGCTTGATCTGAATTATATAGATAACTGGTCTCTTTCAAAGGATATTAAGTTGTTTTTCAAAACGATAAGTACAATGTTTTTTGCTGATGGAAGGTAAATTAATATTGTTTCCAACAGCATATTATAAGCATGTCAATGGGAACAATAGTTTTGTTAAATTAATGAAACCCGGACATTTATGGATATTATTTATTTTGAATAGCGACAATATTTTAGTAACTTTATTTATAACCTAGCCAATTTTGTGAAATAATAACCTACCTCAGTTTTCACAGATATTATACGGTAATTTGGACTAAAAAAACGTAGAGATTATGCTTAATGGAAGCATATTGCAGGATAAGATGTCGACCTTTCCGTTCAGTTTCAGGACCAATAAGGGAGATATTATTGATATTGTAGAATTACTGGCTGTACTGTTATGCATTCCGCTTTCATACACCTTTGCCCTGTACATCATAAATAATTATCACTTCCCCTTTTACACCATTGATTTCAAGCTCTTCATTCTTTACTATTTCAATTATTTCAATTATTCCTGGCAATTTAACCTTTCGGAATTTATGTTCTTCACTGTCATTATATTGATTTCCTGGCATGTTTTTTCACGGATGACAATTATGGCAAGGGTGCCCGGCAATCAGCGGTTCCTGACGGTTATTTTAGAATTTGTCAGGGGTAACTTATTTATTTTGATCATATTACTGCTGGTAAAATTCTTGTTTAATCTGACTTCCATCCCTGTCATATTTATCTTCACATATATTGCGGTCAGCTTGCCCGTTACACTTGCCATAAGGCTGTTTTCCATTTACAGGTTCAAAATTTACCGGGCCCGTGGACCAGGTCTCAGGCAGATTACTGTAATAGCCGATAGCAATTATACAGGAATTATAGACAAACTTATCGGACAGAAAGAATGGGGCTTTAAAATATTCAGCATTATTTCCGATTCTCCGGAGGTAAAAACAAGGTATGGAAAAGAAATCCCGGTTCTTGCCGAAGGAAAGGATCAACTAAAGAGAATCCTGGAAACCAGCATAATTGACGAGGTGCTTTACTGCAAGAAAGAGGTGGACAAAAAAGAGATCCGTAACCTGGTTGAAATCTGTAATGAAATCGGAATAGTCATGCGTATACAGTCCTCAAGATCCGATTTGGATCCGATGGAGATAAGGCTTAAAACAGTAAACGAAAAAGGCCGGCTTGCCCTTGTAGACATGCCTTCCTTCAAATTGCCCCTCGAAATAAAGACCATGACTGACTTTTACCTGTCGATAATTGCTTTGATGCTTCTTTCTCCACTTTTTATGTTAATAATGCTTGCAATCAAGATCGATTCACGAGGACCGGTCTTTTTCAAACAGGAAAGGATCGGACTGAGAGGCAGAAAGTTTAAGCTCTACAAGTTCAGAACGATGGTTGAGGATGCTGAAGAAATGCTCGACAGGCTCAAAGAAAGGAACGAGATGGATGGCCCTGTCTTCAAAATAAAGAACGATCCAAGGATAACACGTTTTGGAAGCTTTCTCAGAAGAAGCGGACTTGATGAATTTCCCCAGTTAATTAATGTAATAAAGGGTGATATGTCCCTTATAGGACCCCGACCGCCGCTGGAATCGGAGGTTGTGCAGTACCAGAGATGGCATTTAAGAAGATTGTCGGTAAAACCCGGAATTACCTGTACCTGGCAGATAATGCCTGACAGGAATGATGTCGGATTCGAAAAATGGATGCAAATGGACCTGAATTATATTGACAACTGGTCGTTAGGCCTTGATTTACAGCTTACTTTCAAAACGATCGTAACTTTTTTTACCGCCGGTGGCAGATAAATATGGTCAATAATCCACAACACAAAATTTTAGTGAACATATGATGGCAAAGATTTGTTAATTGACTTGATATGAAGTGTGGGATCAGTAAATAAATTTTATTACGGATATTATGGAAAGCCTTAAAATTAAATCATTGTACATCGTTCTTTATACTATTGGGATTCTGTTCATTCTTCTTGCTTCCTGTGTGCCTATGGAGAGGACCATTTATCTCCAGTCGGACCGGCCTGTGCAGTCTGACGGAAAAGTGCATTATGTAGGTCAGCCGGTAGAGAGTATTATAATGCCCGGTGATGAGCTTTTTATAAGGATAACAAGTGCTGATGATGAAATGGCCGGTTTCACTTTCCAGGAACAGGGAGGGAGAGTATATGACCCAACTTTCCAGAGTTATACGGTGAATGAGAACGGAACTGTAAAATTGCCGTTTATCGGCAGGATAGATGTTGCTGAACTGACCCTTGAAGAAGCATCAGATAGAATTGAAGATGAACTTGCCGAGTTTCTATATTTTCCATCGGCATATCTCAGATTCGTCAACACGAAGGTATCCGTTCTGGGAGAGGTCAGAAATCCGGGTGTTTACATGTTCAATTACAAGAACATCAACATCCTTCAGGCAATAGCATTCGCCAATGACATAAGTGAATTCGGTGACAGGCAAAATGTACTGGTAATAAGAGAAGAGGGTGGTAACAGGACGAGATATACGGTAGATCTGACATCTGACAATTTACTGGAATCAGACAGATATCTGGTAAAATCGGACGATATTATTTATGTCGAACCATTGAGGAGAAAAAGGTACGGAATGGCCACGATGCCATACAACCTTATCCTTTCAGCAGTTACCACAACGTTGGTAGTGCTTACCTTCATTGAAAGATATAACTAAAAAGTGTGGAATACCCGGTAAAAATTAAAAGCCGGGAAGGAATGAAGAAAATTGAGGGTTATGAAAAAATCGGAAGATATACTTGCAAACAATCTTTTACAACTGCTAAGGGATTTAATGAAATACTGGTATCTTATTGTTATTTCCCTGGCAATAGCAATTCCTGTTGCACTTCTTTATCTTAAATTTTCTGCAAATACCTACAGGGTAACCGGCTCGGTCCTTATCAGGCTTGAGAATAACAATGTTGCAGGAAGAGGAGGAGGAGATGATATTTTCAGGGCTTTTGACATAATAACACAGGACAGGACACTGCAGAACGAGATTTACTTTATGCAGTCAATGCCCCTGATAAGAGAGGTTGTTGAAGAGATGGACATCCGCACATACTACTACATGCAGGAAGGGTTTCTGCCCAAAAATATGACATTTACATATAACAACATTTACAGGAACGCACCATTCTGGGTTATCCCTACTGAAGGTCATGTTCAGCCGGTTGAGCTGCATTTTCATGTACAAATTATTGATGAAGAGGTATTTCATATTTCAGCGTCGACAGATGAGGCAATCATAATGGATTTCTCAACTGAAAGAGTTGCAGGTTATAATCAGGAAGTAAATATCAGCGGTGTTCACAATTTCGGATCAATAATAGAGTCCGATAATTTGTCTTTTGTGATACTGCTTAATTCCAATTATGATCCCCAGCGCCATCTGGACAAGGATTTCTTCTTTAAATTCAATAACCTGAACTGGCTGGCAGGATCATTTAAGAGTGGACTTGATGTAAGTTCACGTATCATGGAATCATCTCTTGCTGAACTGACAGTGAGGGCAGAAAATCAGAACCTTGGACTAGACTTTTTGAATATGCTCATTGATAAATACATTGAAGCAAATAACGAGGAAGCCAATCTTCTGGCAAATAAAACTATAGAACATATAGAAAACCAGCTTGCGAATGTTACTGATGAACTTACCAGCTCGGAACAACAACTGCAAAACCTGAGAAGCGACCAAAGGTTAATGGATATTCCGGAAAGAGCGCAGATTATCCATCAACAACTGGAGGGATTCAGAAACCAACGGGAAGAGGCACAAAGAAGGTTGAACTATCTTGAGCAGCTTCAAAGCCATTTTGTTGAGTATAGTGATTCTGTAGCGATACCAGCACCATCAGCAATCGGGGTAGCCGATCAGAATCTTAATGCCATGATCCAGGAACTCACGAATCTTAACGCCGAAAGGCAAATGCTTATTCGTCAGGATCAAAGACGAAATCCCCGTCTGCTGACTATTGAAATAAGAATTGAAAATTACAAAAATGCAATTTCCGAGAACCTCCAGTTCGCACTGAATACTGCAAGGAACGATTTAAGTGGCCTGAACAGGAAAATCGGCGACCTGAACCAGGAATATGCAAGCCTTCCTGCCACCCAAAGGCAGATGCTTGGTATTGAAAGAAGGTTTAACCTTAATGATGCCCTTTATACATCACTGCTTGAAAGAAGGATCCAGGCCCAGATCATAAAGGCCTCAAAACTTCCCGATGCCAAAGTTATCGAACCACCAAGGGTAATGGGTATAGCTAGTCCGAACAGGATAATCGTTCTGTTTTTTGCCCTTTTCCTCGGGATCATGATCCCTTCGTCCGGTATTCTAGGCATGAAGCTGATCGCCAACCGCGTTACATCCAAGGAGGATGTCCAGCTTCTTACAAAACTGCCCGTAATCGGATCAATTCCTGTGAATGACTCAGCCTACCAGAATGTCGTCAGGGAATCGCCAAGGTCGCCAATGGCAGAATCCTTCCATATATTGAGAACAAATCTTATTTATTACATGCGGGGAGAAACCAACAAGACAATCCTGATAACCTCCTCGGTGCCTGGTGAAGGTAAATCCTTCACTGCCATTAACATTGCAACAAGTTTCGCCCAGACCAACAGCAAAACGATATTAATTGAGTTTGACCTGCGCAATCCGAATAAATTTGTAAACGAAGTCTTCAATGCCAGGGATCTTGTCGGTATAAGTTCCTATCTGATAAATAAGGCTACAATTGATGAGATAATTGTGCCCACGGAAGTATCGAATCTTGATATAATACTTGCAGGAGAGATACCGCCAAACCCGATAGAGCTTATATCAACCACAAAAACCAGGACATTGTTTGAAGAACTTAAGAAAAAGTATGACTATATAATTATCGATACCCCCCCCTATAGCCTGGTTACCGATGCATTCCTGCTTATGGAGATGGCGGATATCAAAATACATATCAGCAGGATCGGGTATACCAAGAAAAAGGTCCTGGAATCCACACTCGAGGATATTGAAGGGAAAAATGTTAATAATGTACATCTTGTCATGAACCAAAGCCATGAAGTCAATTTAAAATATGGTAAATATGCATATGTAGAAAAATCCGATAAAAAAGGTTATGCGTTTTCAAAAAGCAGAAAAAAAATTGCAGTATTTTGAGATTCAGAAAAAGAATATTTCCATCTGGTAAGATCAAGTAATTTTTTGAGGAGAGACTGAACCGGGATTGCCTGGGGCAGAGAGCTAAAGATTCGATAACTTATTATTGCCATCCGGAATGATAATCCTGAAAGAACCTTCAGCTAAAGATCATGAGGATAAAATTGATGTTCAGACTGTAGATGGAAAAACAAAGATGACGAATGAAACCACCGATTCTGATTACCGGTTCACACAGATCCGGAAAGAGTTATACGGTAAAAGGAATTAATTTATACAACAATTTCAATATCATCCATGAACCGCTTAATGTCAACACCACAATGGGCTGGACAGGCCTGGATATCGAACATTACTATACTTATATTGATGAAAGCAATTCTGATAAATTCAGGAAAGCATATTCCCGGACATTCAACAATTATAATTACCGGCTTTTAAAACAATTAAGGAAAACCTCCATTGGCGATCTGTCGGGTGTGGTTAAAGACTTTGCCAATTCTCTTAGATACAGGTTAAACAGGAAAAGAGCACTTATCGATGATCCTTTTGCAATCTTTTCTGCAGAATGGTTTTACCGGGAATTCAATTCGGATATAATAATCATGATACGTCATCCGGCTTCCTTTGCAGCAAGCCTTAAATTGCTGAAATATAATTTTCCCTTCAGCCATCTGCTCAATCAGAAAAACCTTGTTGAAAAAAAACTGGGAAGATTTGAGCCGAAATTAATAGAATATGCTGATCGAAACCCGGATATCGTGAAACAGAGTGTCCTGCTCTGGAGGATGATTTATGACACTGTTAAACAGTACAGAGACGAATATGGTAATAACTGGTTCTTTATGAGGTTTGAAGATATTGCCAGGAAACCTGAAATATATTTCGAAAAAATCTATTATTATCTTCATTTGCCAGTCCATCCGGCCTCTCTTCGTAACATCCGGCATAACATACGGACAATAAAATCAACGCCTGATAAAGAACTGGGTATTCTGACCAATCTGCATGGTGGTGAATATTCCGTTGAGGATCATCTGATGAGTTACAAAAAGATCCTTAATGAAGATGAAATCAACTATGTGAAGGAAAAGGCACATGATGTGTGGCAATATTTTTATTCGGAAGATGACTGGGAATGATATTCTTTAAACAGGGGGAACACCATTTGCCCCCATCTGTCCGGATCATCATGAACAATAAATATGTGAGCAATACTGATTCTGCTTAAGCTGTTTCAAATCCGAGCAATATGTCAACTATTCTTTCTGCCGCCTTGCCATCCCACAGTTCGGGGATACTCCCCTTTTTCC
>SLGC01000189.1 GCA_007123885.1 Bacteroidales bacterium
CAACAAAAAGGGGACCGTACATAAATCGTATAAGGCCATCGGCTATGTGCAGGACCTGATCGACTCCGGCATCCCTGATCCGGTTGCTTATTATTCTGGTGTCGTTGAGCAAATGAACATGGAAGCTAAGCGCATCAAAGAAGAAAACAAGAGTAAGCAGATAGCCGCATCACCCGAAAGGTACCTCGGCTATTTTCTTTTACAAAATATTTATGACAGTCTGCACGTCTCCAATTACCTGGATTTAATGCAATCGGTCAGGGGCTTCCGCTTCAATCTTTCTGGTCTAATGGAAGCCCTCATCTACAGCAGGGTAGTTGACCCATGCTCCAAGAGCAGAACTTGCCATGATATTCTCCCCAAGCTGTATGAATCTTATGGGCTTTCTTATGACCAGATCCTCGATGGTATTGAGTATATGGGCCATGAATACGAAAAAATTATTGAGATCTTCAACCACCAGGTCAGCCTTAAATATCACCTGGATACATCTACCGCTTACTTTGACTGCACAAATTTCTATTTTGAGATCGACAAGGAAGATGAACTCAGAAGGAAGGGTCCTTCAAAAGAAAACAGGCATGACCCCATCGTCGGACTGGGATTGCTGCTGGATGCAAACCAGATCCCTATCGGGATGAAACTCTACCCCGGCAATGAAAGTGAAAGGCCCGTCATCCGCCAGGTCATAAAAGAACTTAAGGACAGGAACCAGATTTCCGGCAGGACGGTGCAGGTCGCCGATAAGGGGCTTAACTGTGCAGACAACATTATCAGTGCCCTGAAAAGCAAGGACGGCTACTTGTTTTCAAAATCGGTGAAGCAACTCCCTAAAACTGAAAAGGTGTGGGTCCTTTTAAAGGAAGGTTACAAAAAAATTACTGACAGCCATGGCACGCTTCTCTACGAGATCAAGGAATGCATCGATGAATTTCCCTATACCTATACAGGTGAAAACGGGAAGAAACATACCGTCAGGCTGAAGGAAAAAAGGGTTGTTACATACAACCCCAAGCTGGCGGAAAAAAAGAGATATGAGATAAACAAGATGGTTGAAAAAGCAAAAATGCTCAAAGCAAGTCAGGCAAAGAGGAGTGAATTCGGTGAATGCAGCAAATATGTCACCTTTGGTTGTGCCGACCCGAAAGGTAATGCCGTCGACGGCAAGGTAAGAGTAACGATCAACCGGGATGCCATTAACAAAGATTTAGAGTTGGCCGGCTATAACCTCTTGGTCACATCAGAAATCAAAATGAAAACAGATGATATATACAACACCTACCATAACCTCTGGATGATTGAGGAATCGTTCAAAGTGATGAAATCCTACCTTGATGCACGTCCTGTCTACTTGCAAAAGATAGCATCCATCCATGGACATTTTCTGGTCTGCTATCTGTCCGTACTGCTCATCAGGCTCTTGCAATTCAAAGTGCTAAAAAACAAATATTGCACGGAGAGACTTATTAATTTCATCCGGAAGTTCCGGATTGTAAAATTGGAACGGGATAAATATGTGAATATCACAGCTTCTTCTGATTTCATAAAAAGCCTGGCGGCTGAGCTGGGTTTACCAATTACGAATTATTTCCTTAATGAGACACAAATAAAAAAGATGCTAAAGCACAGGTTTTGAGCTTTAACACCATTTTTTCATTTTTATTCCTAAAGACAGGTTATTCAATTAAATTAACCCTGATTCTAACACAAGATTTTTACTATGTCAACTAGTGGTTTGCAATTTTTTTTATAATTTGGCAAACTTACTGGAGATTCTTGACAGAGAAGCAGGCTTGAGAGTAAAATAACGATTAAATTTGCCTATCAAAAACGAGGAGATATTACGTATATGGCAAAGTTGATGGGTTATCTGGGGCCCCCTGGAACGTTCTCGGAAGAAGCTGCGATGATTTACTGTGCCGATTTGCCGTTTGTACTGAAAGAATACCCCACAATCGATAAGGTTATAGAAGCGGTTGAAAGGAAAGAAGTCACCCTGGGGATTGTTCCTGTGGAAAATTCCCTGGAAGGCTCTGTCAACCTTACTTTGGATATTCTTTCAGGCATAACCGGTGTTACAAAAATACAGATATGGGGAGAGATGATCCATAAGATAAGGCATTATTTAATGGCCCATCCAGGACAGAAACTTTCAAACATAAAAGAAATATACTCTCATCAACAGGCCTTTGCCCAATGCCGCCTTTTTCTGGAGAAAACCCTTCCCGGAGCTGCTCGTATTAACATGTCTAGTACCGTTGAAGCGGCAAAGCTTGTCAGTAATAATATCAATAAAGCTATAATCGGCTCTGTACGAGCCTCACAACTTTACAGGCTGGATGTTCTGCAGGGGGGAATAGAGGATGATCAAGAAAGCAACTACACCCGGTTTCTGCTGTTAGGTTTAGACGATGCCCCATTAACAGGTAATGATAAAACATCCCTGGTGATAGGGTTACCACATAAAGCCGGTAGTTTACATGCCGCCTTGGGAGTATTTGCTCAATTTGGCATAAATCTTACCAAAATTGAATCCCGTCCAATCCGTGGCAATTTTGGACAGTATATATTTTTCCTGGATATTGAAGGCCACCGCAAAGAAACCGATGTGATTACTGCGCTTAAAGAACTAACAAAAACAACGTTATTTATAAAAATCCTCGGCAGTTACCCCCGCTCAAATTAATCCTAACTTGTATCGTACGAAATATTTATATTTGCATTGTTCCGTCCTATTTGCTATAATTTTCGTACGAGGTGACGCTAAATGAACGATACCACAAAGGTAATCACAGCCACGGAGCTCAAGGCTAACATGGGCAAGTATCTTGATTACGTAATTGAAGATCGCGAGGTTGTTATTACTAAAAACGGCAAAAAAGCCGTAAGACTTACGCCCTATATCACGGAAATAGAGCGGTATTTTACGGTTAAGGAAAATGCGTTGGATTATCAGTATGGGGGCAAGAAGGTGTCATATGAAGAATTTATGGAGATTTACGAGAAAAGCGAGCTCAGAATGGAGTATATCAATGGTGAAATAGTTCTGCTGGCTTCCCCCGACACCTTTCACCAGGATATTTCCGGAAACTTGCATATCCATCTGCGGGAATACTTGAAAGACAGGCAATGCAAAGTTTTTTACGCCCCATTTGATGTTCATTTTTTCAAAAAGGACCTCAAAACACCGGATGTGATGCAGCCCGATTTGCTCATTGCCTGTGACCTGGAGGGTAACGTCAATGAAAAGGGGCGCTATATGGGCACCCCAACACTTTGCATCGAAATTTTATCCAAAAGCACCCGTTCAAAAGATATGGTTGATAAGCTCAACACGTATATGATGTCCGGTGTGAGGGAATTTTGGATTGTCGATCCGAAAAAGCATTCAGTGCTGCTATACGGCTTTAAGGATTTTGAAGTCGACGAATATACTAACTATAAGTCTGGAGATACTTTAGTATCTTATTTCTTTGAAGGGTTGGAGATCGAGGCAAATAAAATTTTTGAGATTTAAGCAGGTATAAGGTGGGTTGGAAGCGCATAACTTGTTTACTTACAGGTTCTTAATGTTGGGATTGACATCGTTTTATTGAACTTGAATATAATAAACGAAACTGATATAATATTGACATTATAATGGCTAAAGAGGTGAGAAATATGAGTCAGCAATATAATATAATCACGAACATTAAGCCTTCAACAGCAATTCGCCATAATTATAATTCTTTTTCTAAGCTGTGCCATGAAACCCAGGCTCCAGTTGTTGTGACCAAAAACGGAGAAGCCGATCTGGTGGTGATGAGCCATGAAGCCTATCAAAAGATGATGGCTCGACAGCGGTTAGGGCAGATGTTGTCGGAGGTTGACCGTGAAATAGCTGCAGGAACACCTATGCGCGATTTCGAAGAAACTTTTGTAGCGATAAAACAGAGGATAGAAAATGAGTAGGAAAATTGTATTGTCGGAAATGGCCTATTATGATATTGACAGTCTTTTTTCTTACATCTCTCAAGACAATAAACAGGTAGCCGAAAAATTACGTTCACTTATCAATGAAAGTATAAAGAAACTACTGGATTTCCCGGAGATGGGACCAGTTATCCCTGAAGAAGATGCACTTGGTGCACAACGTGGATATAGGCGTATTGTAGTAACCCCGTACAGTATATTTTATAGAGTACTGGATGATCGTATTGTAATTGCAAGCGTGCTACACGGACGACAAAATTGGATACAATGTATATTTCCTATCTATGACAAAGAATAATGCAAGCGAAAAACCAAACAAGCCTGTCCTAGCATGGCTACTCCCATAACCATTCCTGCTAAATCACCG
>SLGC01000090.1 GCA_007123885.1 Bacteroidales bacterium
AGCCTTCGCCGAAGGAGTTTCTTCAGGTTTCTCTTCCGGCTCTTTGCCTGAAGCCTTCGCCGAAGGAGTTTCTTCAGGTTTCTCTTCCGGCTCTTTGCCTGAAGCCTTCGCTGAAGGAGTTTCTTCAGGTTTCTCTTCCGGCTCTTTGCCTGAAGCCTTCGCCGAAGGAGTTTCTTCAGGTGATTTGCGTGCAGGCTCCTCTTCTGGTGTTTCTGGTGCAGGAGCCTCCTCCGGACCTTTCCTTGCCGGTTCCTCTTCCGGTGTTTCGGTTACAGGAGCCTCATCGGGAGCCTCTCTTGCCGGCTCCTCAGCAGGTGTAGCGGGTGCAGGGGCTTCCTCCGGAGCGGCAGAAGCCTCTTCAGATGCTTTTTCTTCCTGACCTGAAGCCTTTGCAGTTTCAGCAGCCAGCACTGCATTCCTTTTGGCAATTTCAGCTTCACGAGCTTCATTTACTTTAGCCTCCTCAGCAATGATCCTTGCTCTCTCATCTTTCTTCTGGCCAAGAACCATTTCCATCTTCTCCTGGATTTTTGATTCTTTTTCATTCTTCCATGCAGCGAAACGCGCTTCAGCCTCTTCTTCTGTCATCGCGCCTTTTTTCACGCCATTTAGGAGGTGTTTCTTCATTAAGACTCCCTGGTAGGAGAGGATAGCTCTACAAGTTTCTGTAGGTTGAGCGCCTTTGAGAAGCCAATCTAATGCTCTATCAAAATCCAATTCAATAGTAGCAGGATTAGTATTGGGGTTGTATGAACCAACCCTTTCAATGAATTTACCATCTCGTGGCGCCCTGCTATCAGCTATCACAATGTGATAGTATGGCAATCTTTTCTTGCCGTGTCTTGCTAGTCTGATCTTTACAGGCATGCTCTTTTTTAAATTTATATTAAACCTACTTTTATAAAATGTGGGTGCAAAGATATAAATATTTAATTGTGTTGGCGATGTTTTTTTTATTTTAATCCTTTAAATTTACAATTTGCAAGAACAGCATCCCTTACGGGAACCAAATAAAATCTGCCCCCGGTAAATGAAGAATTTCACTCATCTCCATGTTCATACCCAGTATTCCCTTCTTGACGGAGCTTCCAACGTCAGGGATCTTGTTTCCAAGGCTAAAGAAATCGGAATGACCTCCCTTGCAATCACCGATCATGGCAACATGTTCGGTGTAAAGGATTTTCATAACCAGGCCAGGGCCCAGAAAATAAAACCCATTATTGGATGTGAAGTTTACGTAGCCGAAAAAAGCAGGTTTGAAAAAGCCGGTAAGGATGACAAAGGAAATTACCATCTTATCCTTCTTGCCAAAAACATTGCCGGATACAGGAATCTTGTCAAACTCGTATCGAAATCATACACTGAAGGCTTCTACTACAAGCCAAGAATTGACCGGAAACTGCTAAGGGAATACAGTGAAGGGATAATTGCCTGCAGCGCCTGCCTGGGCGGGGAGGTACCACAGGCACTTATGAAGAAGAGCATGGAACAGGCAGAAAAGATCGTGCTTGAATACAGGGAAATTTTTGGAGATGACTACTACCTCGAGCTACAGCGACATCCTTCGGGTATTCCTGAAATTGACAGGGATGTATATGATAACCAAATGAATGTAAATGATCAGCTGGTAAAGCTTTCCGAAAAACATAATATCAAACTAATTGCATCAAATGATGTACATTTTATAAATGCCCCTGACGCAGCGGCGCATGACAGGCTTATCTGCCTTAATACCGGAAAGGATATTGAAGATAAAACCCGGCTTCGCTATACACAGCAGGAGTATCTGAAAACAACCGGTGAAATGTACTCCCTGTTTTCAGATATCCCCCGGGCACTGGAAAATACGATGGAGGTAGCAGGTAAAATTGAACTATATGAATTGAACAATTTGCCGTTTATGCCGGATTTCCCGATACCGGAAGGTTTTGTAAATGAAGATGATTACCTGAAACATCTCACTTATGAAGGAGCTAAAAAAAGGTACAAGATAATACCCGATGAATTAAGGGGCAGGATAGAATTTGAGCTTTCTGTTATCAAAAAGATGGGGTTCCCCGGTTATTTTCTTATAGTACAGGATTTCCTGAAAGAAGCCAGAAAAATGGGAGTATCGGTCGGGCCGGGAAGGGGATCTGCCGCCGGGTCGGTTGTGGCATATTGCAATTTCATTACTGATGTCGATCCTGTAAAATACAACCTTCTTTTTGAGCGCTTCCTCAACCCCGACCGGATATCAATGCCCGATATCGATATCGATTTTGATGAAGAGGGACGTGAACTTGTTATTCAGTATGTAACAGACAAGTATGGGCGTGACCGGGTTGCCCAGATAATTACATTCGGCACCATGGCTGCAAAAATGGCCATCCGCGACGTGGCGCGGGTTCAGAAACTTCCCCTTCAGCTGGCCGATAAACTTGCCAAGCTGGTACCCGAGCGACCTGGTATCAGTCTTAAGAAAGCTTATAAGGAAGTCAGGGAGCTCAATGAAGCAAGAAAAAAGGGCAGCGAAGATATCAAGCAGACACTGCAGTTTGCCGAAACACTTGAAGGTTCTGTAAGGCACACCGGATTACATGCATGCGGTATAATCATTTCAAAGAATGAACTTACCGACCACATCCCTGTTTGCACTTCAAAAGATACCGATCTTCTCGTAACTCAATTTGATGGCAACCACGTGGAAAGCGTCGGTATGCTCAAGATGGACTTTCTGGGACTTAAAACGCTTTCCATCATAAAGGATGCGATTGAAACAATCAGCAAATCCAGGGGTGAAAAAACAGACTTCAACGAGATTGGACTGGAAGATCAAATAACATACGAGCTTTTCAGCAGGGGAGAGACTACTGCCGTCTTCCAGTTTGAATCGCCCGGAATGAAAAAACACCTGAGGGAGCTAAAGCCAAACCGGCTTGAAGACCTCATTGCCATGAATGCTCTGTACAGGCCGGGACCAATGGAGTATATCCCTTCGTTTATAAAAAGGAAACATGGAAGAGAACCAATATCGTACGAGGTTCCCGTTATGGAAAAATACCTGAAGGATACCTATGGCATTACCGTGTACCAGGAGCAGGTGATGTTACTCTCCCAGGAACTGGCGGGCTTTAGCGGGGGACAGGCAGATTCATTGAGAAAGGCCATGGGCAAGAAAAAGAAACAGGAGATGGACAAGCTCCGTGAACTATTCATGGAAGGATGCAGCAAAAACGGCTACGAGGAGAATGTAACCAGGAAGATATGGGCCGACTGGGAAGCGTTTGCACAGTATGCCTTCAATAAGTCCCATTCTACCTGTTATGCGCTGATTGCGTATCAGACTGCCTGGCTTAAGGCGCATTATCCGGCAGAATTCATGGCAGCGGTATTAAGCCGGAATATATCCGATATAAAAAAGATCACCATATTCATGGATGAGTGCAGGCGGATGGGCATGCAGGTGCTCGGCCCTGACATTAATGACAGTGAACTTAAATTCACTGTAGATAAAAAGGGTGACATTCGTTTCGGACTAGGCGCAATAAAGGGTGTTGGAGAAAATGCCGTTGAGAAAATAATTGAGGAAAGAACCCTTAACGGTCCTTTTAATGATGTTTTTGATTTCGTTGAAAGAGTGAATCTTCATTCAATAAACAAAAGAGGACTTGAAGCTCTTGCCGCGGCCGGCGCATTTGATGAATTCAATGAAGTCCTGCGTTACCAGTTTTTTGCTGCAGATCCAAAAGGAGGGACCTTTATTGAAAGTCTGATAAAATACGGAGGCAGGGTGCAGGCTGAAAAAGTAACACCCCAGGGAAGCCTGTTTGGGGATGCCCCCGGATTTCAATATCCCAGGCCTGTTATTCCTCCGTCTGAAGAATGGACCAAAATCGAAAAACTTAACAGGGAGAGGGAGCTTATAGGGATATTTCTTTCAGCCCATCCACTTGATGACTTCAGACTGGAAATTGAAAATCTTACCACGCATGCGCTATCGGATCTTCATGATATTGAAAAGCTCAAAAACAAGGAAATAACCATCGCAGGTATTGTGAACAGCGTCAAGGAAGCCTATACCAAAAAAGGAAAGCCATACGGGAGAATGATGCTTGAAGATTACCGGAGTTCATTGGAACTGACCCTTTTTGGCCAGGACTATATAAACTGGAAAAATTATTTTGTCAAGGATTGCCCCTTGCTGATAAAGGGAAAAGTTCAGACAAAGTATTATAATGAAGATGAATTAGAGCTGAAGGTAAAAAGTATGCATCTACTTGCCAATGCTAAAGAAGATCTGATAAAGAGCGTCTTACTTGATATGCCCCTTTCATTTATCGATAAGGAAATTGTCAGTTCACTTGAAGAACTTGCTGAAAAAAACAAGGGTGATGTGCTTTTGAAATTCAGGATCAGTGACCCTGAAAAGAATATCTCAATATTTATGTTTTCCCGTTCTAAAAAAATTTCGCTTACTGAAGAAGTAATGAGATTTCTTGACAAACACCCTGAAATAGAGGTAAGATTAAATTGACATTCCGTTTAATGCTCCGGTTCTTCATGCAGAAAGTTAAAAGGCAAAATCAGGAGCCGGGAAATCATGATTTAAGTTTTCCTGCAAAAAAATTATTAACTTAGCAAAGGATAAGAATCGATGGTACTCCCTGCCGGCAGGTTATTTGAAAATACCGGATAAAAAGATCATTTGCATTTTGATATATAAACTAAGATCCAACATACTAAATAATTGAATTGTTTTTTATTTTCATAAACTTAATTACCATTAGCTATGACAATAGAAATAACTGAATCTAACTTTGATGAACTGGTTCTTAAATCAGATAAACCGGTACTGCTTGATTTTTGGGCTGAATGGTGCGGCCCCTGCCGTGTAATTGCCCCTTTTGTAAAAGAGATAGGAGATGAATTTGAAGGTAAGGCGGTTGTTGGTAAGGTTGATGTAGATGCCAATCCGGGTATTTCCCAAAGGTACGGAATCAGGAACATCCCTACCGTACTTTTCATCAAGGATGGCGAAGTGGCTGATAAGCAAATCGGTGCAGTACCAAAAAATAACCTGGTGGAAAAATTAAAAGCCTTATTATGATTGCAGCCGTGATCAAACTAAATATCAACGCACAGCTTTCTGCTGTGCTTTTTTGTTTCTAACCCCATCATTCGGGGTGACATAAAACTCTGCCGGATTCATATAGTCATTATATCCTCCTCTTTCTTCTGCAAAATTCCATCTATCTTTTTAGAGTATGAATCTGTCAGATTCTGTACCTCCTGCTCAGCTCTTTTTTCAACATCTTCAGGAAGCCCCTCCTTCTGCATCTTTTTGAGTTCTTCATTTGCCTCCCTTCGAGCATTCCGGATACTTACCCGGGCATTTTCACCCTCTGCCTTAACCTGTTTAACAAGAACTTTCCGGCGTTCTTCGGTCAGCGCCGGAACAACTATCCGAAGGTTCTCTCCATTATTCACCGGATTGAAACCAAGATTGGCATGTAAAATGGCCTTTTCTATAGGTTCAAGCATACTTTTTTCCCATGGCTGAACTATTATAGTTCGCGGATCAGGGGTATTAATGTTGGAAACCTGGTTGAGCGGAGTTTTTGCTCCGTAATAATCGACATTCAGCCCATCGAGCATATGCGGACTTGCTTTACCAGCCCGAAGCTTTGAAAGCTCATCCTGAAGATAATTGATGGCCTTTTGCATCTTTTCTTCAACAATATCCAGTATTAATTGAACATCTTCTTCCATGACGTTATTTCTTAGAATTAGGTAATGGGTATAAATATATTCAATTTTTAACGAATGTTCCTATCCTTTCTCCCAAAATAATTTTTCTCAGGTTACCCTTTTTTGTTACATCAAAAACCAGCATATTAAGATTATTCTCCTTGCATATGGTAAAGGCCGTAAGGTCCATGATCTTTAGTCCCAGTGAATAGGCCTTGTCGAAGGTAATTTCATCAAACTTGACAGCATCCCGGTCTTTCTCGGGATCTGCAGTATAAATGCCATCGACCCTGGTTCCCTTTATAAGAATTTCTGCCTCCATCTCAACAGCCCTGAGAGCGGACGCAGTATCGGTGGTAAAAAAAGGATTCCCCGTCCCGGCAGAAAATATAATGATCTCACCCTTTTCAAATGATTCCCTTACCAGCTGCTTGCTGTATCCCTGCGCCACAGGTTCCATTCTTATTGCAGAAAGAAGCCGGCATGGCACGTTGAGATTCTCAAGAGCCGATTGCATTGCAAGACCATTGATAACGGTGGCCATCATTCCCATATAATCGCCTTTTATCCTGTCAAAACCCTTGTCAACACCTCTTAGTCCCCGAAAAATGTTACCTCCACCTATTACAACACCAACTCTTGTTCCAAGATCTGAAACAGATTTGATCTCTCCGGCATAGTGCAAGAGGGCATCAGGTTCGATGACAAAATGGCTGCCACCCATCAGGGATTCACCACTTAGCTTTATCAGTACTTTCTTATATTTTGTCATAATTTCAATTTTATTTTGGAAAAGTGCCATTCGATGAAGAAATGCTTAATTTTCTTTTGTATTGTTGGAGCCAGCCATGTTAAATTATGATGCCAGATAAAAGAATACCGGTGGCGTTTTAACCATTGATCCTAAACATGCGAATATGCTCCACAGCTAATGCGATACGCAATATAAGTACTTTTTTATATGGTCCACAGCTAATGCGATACGCAATATAAGTACTTTTTTTATTAAAATGTCAGATGTGTGACCTGCACCAGGGGGTATCATTATCATTGGAAATTCCGGCCTGGGGGGTTTGACCGGATTGAAATAAAAAAGAGAGCTTTCGCTCTCTCTTTTGCTCTTACAGCTTAAATCTTGCGAATCCGGTGACAGTCAGATCCTTGTCACCTTCCTTCAGGTATTGGCTTACTGTCTTTTTGGAATCTCTGGTAAATTCCTGATTCAGGAGAGTGCTTTCTTTATAAAATTTGTTCAGCTTGCCCATGGCGATCTTATCAAGCATTTCTTCAGGCTTTCCATCCAGGCGGGCCTGCTCTTTTCCTATCTCGATCTCCTTGTCAATTACTTCCTGGGGTATATCATCCTTGTCAACAGCTACCGGGTTCATTGCAGCAACCTGCATTGCAACATCCTTGCCAACCTGCTCGTCTGCCGGCTTGTTCAAGCCAACAAGAGTAGCCAGTTTATTTCCGGGGTGTATATAAGCGATAACCTGGGGAGCTTCAAGTTTATGATAGTATGATATATCTATCTTTTCTCCAATGATGCCAATCTGGTGCATAATGTGATCGGATACTCTGGTTCCGTCCAGTTCCAGTTTCCGCAGTTCATCAAGGTCGGAAGGATCTTTTTCAAGTGCCAGGTCAAGAATGGAATTAGCAAGTGAAACAAAGCTTTCATTTTTTGCAACAAAATCTGTTTCACTGTTTAACACTATAATTGCTCCCCTGGTCGCGTCCGGTGTTGTTTTTGCAAGCACGACTCCTTCGGTTGCCTCCCTTTCGGCACGTTTACTTGCAACAGCCTGACCCTTTTTGCGGATGATCTCTATAGCCTGTTCAACATCTCCGCCGGATTCGGTAAGGGCTTTCTTGCAATCCATCATACCGGCTCCGGTAATGTCTCTGAGTTTTTTTACATCTGATGCACTTATAGCCATGATCTATTGTAATTTGTATGTAATTATTGTTATTCAGTTGCCGATCCTGATTTTTCTTCGGTATTCTCCTTTTCGCTGTCAGCAGATGATCCTGCCTTAACCTTGCTTTTACCTTCAGCTGTATGACGGCGGGGACGGGCATGCTTTTTCTCTCTATCTTCCTGCTTTTCTGAACCTGTTTTCCTGGCCCTGGTCCGTTTCGGTTCTTCCCCTTCCTTTTCAACCTGCTTCTTTTCTTTTACAGAAGCATCTTTCTCCTTTTCAACTTTTCTCTCTTCCAGACCTTCCTGAATAGCTTTTGCCATGATATCGATGATCAGGGCAATTGATTTGGAAGCATCATCATTGGCAGGTATTGGGAAATCCACTGTATTAGGATCAGAATTTGTATCAACTATAGCAAATACGGGGATGTTCAATCGTTTCGCCTCCCTGACAGCAATATATTCTTTCATCACATCAACGACAAACAGGGCAGCAGGCAACCTGGAAAGATCGGCAATACTGCCGAAATTTTTCTCCAGTTTAGCCCTTTGACGCATGATCTGCAATCTTTCACGTTTTGCAAGATTGCTAAAGGTGCCTTCCTGTTCCATCCTGTCAATAACAGACATTTTTTTGACCGATTTCCTTATGGTGGGGAAATTGGTAAGCATCCCTCCGGGCCAGCGTTCTGTAACGAAAGGCATATTAATGTTGGCAATTTTCTCATCAACGATCTCTTTTGCCTGCTTTTTAGTGGCGACAAATAAAATTTTGCGTCCTGACTTGGCTATCTGCTTAAGGGCAGATGCAGCCTCATCAATTTTTACAATTGTTTTGTGCAGATCAATAATATGAATACCATTGCGCTCCATAAAAATATAGGGCGCCATGGCGGGATTCCATTTCCTCTTCAGGTGGCCGAAATGTACGCCGGCGTCCAGCAACTGATCAAAATTTGTTCTTGGCATTAAATGATTTTTAATTTAGTTTACATTCTTTATTATATCAACCCCCGGGTAGTTCAACTCAAATGCAGAAGTCCCGGAAGTTTAGATCCTAAACTACAATAGCCTAGCGTTTGCTAAACTGGAATTTCTTCCTGGCTTTAGGCTGACCAGGCTTTTTTCTTTCAACTTCGCGGGGATCACGGGTCAAAAACCCATTTAATTTTAAAGCTGGCTTGTTTTCAGCATCGAGCTTGACCAGTGCACGGGCAATACCCAGGCGCAACGCTTCAGCCTGCCCTTTAACACCCCCGCCATCAAGTCTTACCCTGATATCATATTTACCTTTAACATCCAGGACAGTCAAAGGCTGTTCCACAACATACTGCAACTGCGGATTTGGAAAATATTCCTTGAATTCGCGTTTATTTATTGTGATATTTCCTTTTCCATCGCTTAGAATAACTCTTGCGACTGCGGCTTTTCTACGACCTATTGAATTGATGCCTTCCATATCTGAGAATTACTTGATTGAATTAAAATTAACCGGTTCGGGTTTCTGAGCTGCGTGCGGATGCTCACTTCCGACATAAACATGCAGATTGCGGAACATTTCACTACCCAAACGGTTCTTCGGCAACATTCCTTTAACGGCTTTTTCAATTATCGCTTCAGGTTTCTTGTTCTGCAGCCTGGCGAAGGAAACATGGCGCTGACCTCCGGGGTAGCCGGTATGATGAACGTACACTTTCTGATCTCTTTTGTTTCCGGTAAGTTTGATTTTTTCAGCATTAATGACAATTACATAGTCTCCGCAATCAACATGGGGAGTGAAATCGGGTTTGTGCTTCCCTCTTAGAATCATCGCTACTACTGAAGATAACCGTCCCAGTACCTGGTCCGTCGCATCCACAAGGACCCAATTCTTTTTAACTGTAGCCTTATTGGCCGAAACTGTTTTGTAGCTTAATGTATCCACTTTAATGGCTATTTTGATTATTATCCTTATGTTACTTTCTGTAATGCCTAAATAAATGGTCTGCAAAAATACAATTATTTTTCTTTAATCAATAATAATCCGGCAATTTTTTAAATTATTGCTCCATTGAATTTTGCAGCATGTGAACCCCTTTTGCAGGGAACGAAAAAATGATGGTTCGCTGTTGCAGGAAACTTAAATTTTCCTAAAAAATTATATAAATTCAGCGATTAAACGCAAATTGCAAGTCCATTTTTGAAATAACAGCTTTTCATATCTCTCACTGAGCAAATGACAATTTCCAGGAATTATCACTCATTGTTTTATATTGGCGGTGTTATGCTTCTGGCTGCCAGCCTCTCCTTACCACCCTTTTTTATGGTCCTGTCCCAGGCCATCCTGATAGTTAACTGGATATTTGAAGAAAAATTTAAAACCAGGATGCAGATGATTTGGGGACGAAAATCCCTTGTCCTCTTTTTATCGATCTTTCTGATCCACATAATATGGCTTATTCCCACCAGGGATTTTTCCTTTGCCCTGAATGACCTGAAGATCAAGCTGCCCCTCCTTATACTTCCCCTGGTACTTGCCACCAGCAGAAGACTGAGAGAGAATGAGATCAAATTTATTTTGCTCTCTTTTTGCGGCGGCCTGATCATTCATTCTTTTTTCAGCATCAGCAGACTAACCACAATAACTACGGTACCAATGGCTGATTTCAGGGATTTATCGGTATTCATTTCACATATAAGACTTTCCCTTCTTATCAGTCTGGCTATTTTCAGCCTGTTTTACCTGCTGATCACAAGGACTTTCCAGTGGCAGCGGATTTTGCGTAATTGTCTTTGGGTATCCCTGACCTGGCTTGTGATCTACCTTCTGGTGCTTCAATCGGTAACCGGTATTATTGTATTTATTATTACAGGAATATTCTTCATTCTCAGGTTCTACAATAAAATTGAACAACAATACTGGTATATAAAGTATCCTTTTGTTTATGGGATAGCTGCTGCAGTGCTTCTCGTTTTTGCATATTCATTTGTCGTCATGTTATCCTTTTCAGGGAAACCCCCGGATGAAATATATCTGAAAAGTCATACTGAGATGGGTAATCCTTATATTCATGACCTTAATGAGCTGCAGATGGAAAATGGCAATTTTATATGGATAAATATTTGTGAGGACGAACTCAGACATGAATGGAACCGGCGAAGCAGCATAGATTTTAACGGGTATGATATGAATGGACATGATATCCGCTATACCCTTATACGATATCTTACATCACGGGGACTGGACAAGGATGCTGTAGGAGTACACCAGCTTTCTGAAACAGACATAATTAATATTGAAAGAGGAATGTCCAATTATATATATCAGCATAACAAATGGATCTATCCGAGAATATACCAGATCATCTGGGAGATCGACAATTACCGTAAAGGCGGTAATCCGAGCGGCCATTCGGTTGCCCAGCGTTTTGAATACTGGAAAAGCGCTATGGATATCATAAAGGATAATATCCTTTTGGGCGTTGGCACAGGAGATGTCGGCCTCGCATGGGAAAACCATTATGCAGGCAGCCCCTCCAGCCTTGCTCCGGAATGGCAGTTAAGGGCGCACAACCAGTTTCTTACTTTCCTTATCACCTTTGGCATTACCGGCTTTATTATTATTATTTCGGCAATCATCGCACCTTTTTTCATGGAAAAAAGGCATTGGGATATTCTTCCTTTTGTATTCATAGTTATTGCGATACTTTCAATGCTTACTGAAGATACTCTTGAAACCCAGGCAGGTGCAACATTTTTTGCATTCTTTTATTCACTGTTTATATTTGCGCACCAAAAAAATGAGGTTAATGAAGTTGACGGAGAGGGTGAATAAGGAATTTTTTGGAAGGGATGTGCTTGAAATTGCCCCTGCCCTGCTGGGAATGAAACTGGTTGTACGATCCGGCTCCCGTCAGCCTGGTTCCTACATGATAACCGAAACTGAAGCCTACCGGGGAGAAGAAGACCTTGCCTGTCATGTGAGCAAGGGACGTACTGGCAGAACAGAAGTTATGTACGGGGAAGGAGGATTACTGTATATCTATCTTTGTTACGGTATTCACTGGATGCTGAATATCGTAACCGGCCGGCCGGAAGAGCCTCAGGCCGTCCTGGTAAGGGGAGTAGAAGGAATTACCGGTCCCGGCCGGCTTACAAAAGCACTTGGAATAGATAAAAGTTTCTATGGCGAGAGCCTTGTCACCTCCCCAAGGATCTGGCTTGAAAATTCAGGCTTTAAGCCGTCATATAAATCAACCGCCAGGATAGGCGTTGATTATGCAGGTCCGGTCTGGAAAAGCAAGCCGTGGCGATTTCTGATCTGATCGCTGCAGAAAATTCTGTTGTCTTGCCAGTACGATTCTCCCGGAATAATTATCCTGCCCTAATTCCTTCTTACCCGAGTCAAAAAAAATCTCTCATCAATCATAATGTGCAATCCGCCGGTGTGATCTAAATCATTCAGCACAGGGTCATAATAAACCTCAAAGCGTATTCCCATATTTATTCCTCTTAACAGTTTCCTGTCGAAAATGATTTTGGATGTATAAAGCTCTCTCCGGTCGGCTCTTAATTCAGGATCCACCTGCGATATTGACTGAAATAACGGTTCCCCCCGCGGAGCTATGAACCGGTGGCCGCGCCAGTAGCCTGCGCCCAGTTCAAACCACCGGCAGTCCAGGTGCAGGTTCGGATAGATGCCCCGGCCATCCCGGTAAGGATATTGTAATTCATTGCTCAGATCATGGAAAAACGTAAGATAACCGCGAAAACCGATCGTTCGGAAAAAATTATGGTCAAGATGAAGGTCTGCATGAATACCGGCTGCATAATTAACAATGTTCTGCATTCTCTCATCTGAATTATCTATCTGGCCACCTTTATGTACAGCAAGCAGCTGTAGCGGCAGTTCAACCTGCAGCCGGTTTTCCTTACCGCTTAAAACAACCCATGAAGATAACCCCGCTGTAAACTCTTCCTGAAAAGGGTCGCCGGTAAAAATAAATGTTTCCCAGTCTACCCATATATCTGCCCTGAATATTCCCCGGTCGATCAAAAACTGCAGTCCGCTTTCATGATGATGGGTAAATACCCTCTCAAAGGAAAAAAGTGGTTCGACCATACCATGATTCAATGAGCCGTACAAAGATCCAAAAACCATATCGAAACCCGGAAGGAAACTGTGCTCAAACGAAAAAACCGGGATCAGGCTGCTGAATTTCCCCATTCCCGTATATTTCAGAAGATGGGCCCCGGCCCTTAACCTCGTATTGGGACCGGGATGGTACTCCAGGACGGGCCTGGCATAATAGCCGATCAGCGTATAACCCGGCTGATAAGGATTAAAGAATTCTTTGTTGTTTATAAAGGTAGCATTTCTGAAGCGAAGGAACAGCTGCTGGCTGTCAGCCTTTGCAATCCCGGTTTCCACGATGTAGATCCGGTTCCCGTATTGTGCCATTGCACTGGTAAAAGAAACACCGGCCAATAAAACAACTATAATAAAACGAATCATCATCCTGGAAAAGTGATTGCTCTTTTTCTCTTGTTCGCTGCTTAACTTAATGATTCAACACTTTTGAAACCATTTTAGCCGGCAGTGCATTTAACTCAGACAGGCTTCAATATTAATAAAAAAATCCGTTCTTTGCTTATTATTCCGATTAACTTGTTTGTACTTATGAGATACGGATTGACACGATTTGCGGCCAATCTTGTCGAAAAGATTATCCCGGGTATATATTTTGCCGTTGCCGGAAGCGATCGTGTTTACCTGACATTTGACGATGGGCCTCATCCTGAAACCACCCCGCGCATACTTGATTTACTGGACCGACACCAGGTTAAGGCGACCTTCTTTTGCACAGGAATGAATGCAGGGAAGTATCCCCTTATCTATGAAAGCATCCTTGCAGCCGGTCATAAAACCGGGAACCATTCATGGTCGCATCCCAACGGCTGGACCACCCCTGCAGACAAATACGTGGCCGATGTTAATCGTGCTTCAGCAATAATCAGGTCCGGACTTTTCCGCCCCCCCTACGGCAGGATAACACCATTTCAATACCATACGCTAAAGGAAGATTACAGGATAATAATGTGGACAAGGCAATTTGCAGATTACAGGAAGGTATTGAACCCTGATAAAGTCAATACCTCAGGAATAAGAGCGGGAGAGATCCTTGTCTTGCATGATTCGGTCAGCACTGCAGCAAACACTATTCCCCTGCTGAAGAAGCTTTTAGCCGGCTCAGGGGAATATGGAGTAATTCAGTTGTAAAAATATTAGCCGGTTCAGACAGTTTATCATTCCCAGCCGTCCCCTTCATCCCATCCAGGAACCATTGTGGGTGAATTGGAAATTGCCTTCGCAGGATCATTAAGCAATATCATCATGGTTGCCGCTGAAAATGCAGCATATCCAACTTTTTTAACCGCCTTTTTCCGGCTTATCTTTTTGGGCCCTTTTTCAGGATTTGTTTCAGCCCTTTTACCTTTATCATCCATATTAAAACTCTAAAACTCTGCCATACAAATATAAAACATTTTTATCCATGGAAACAAATTCTATTCAATATAGAGCCTCCTTGTCTGAAAAGCCCCCCCGTTATTTAAATGAAAAATAAAGATGCCGCTGTTATTACCATTCATAGTGAATGAATTCATTTCACCGGGCTGGAGCTTTATTTCCCTTATCCTTCGGCCCATCAGGTCATAAACTACAACAGTTGCATTCTCCCGTACCATTCCCCTTATAAATACGTCTTTGCCAAAAGAATACATTTCAATAATATTCGCCTCAATTATTGGCTCAACCGGTGTGATCTGCATGCCGATATGAAGGAAAAACCTGCCAGTGCCGGTATAGTCCTGGGGAACAAAAACTACATAATCTTCCTCTTGCAGATCGGTAAAAACTTCAAGCTCCCTGTCTTCCAGGGTCGCAGTTGCACCCTCGGGTAGGGTAAGGATATCGGTTGAAAATTTTATCTCGCCGCCCTTTGAATAATCGAATCCTACAGGTATGATCATATTTTCAAAGCCCCGGTCTGGAAGACACTGTATGGCAAAATTCACACCGTTGTCTCCTTCAACCAGCCTGGAATAAAGCTTAAAGGCTGGATCACCACCGAGCAGGCCTGCATCGTATGTCACATCAAGCCCCTTTGTCATATTTTCATTGAAGGTGACAACAGTCGTGGCTTCCTTATCGCTGTCACTTACATTCAATATGATAGTCGGCCATTTCTGTGTTGCAGATTTTGTGAAAAATTGAATTCCTTCTCCATGCTGGTGTGATCTTAATCCGGCATCGAAGTTAATGGTCCCTCCTCCCGTCTTGCTCCTGATAAGAAAGCCCTGACCCGGTTTAAGATAATCCTG
>SLGC01000280.1 GCA_007123885.1 Bacteroidales bacterium
GCGCAGGATCTTCCGGTATTAATTCAAGATGATATTCTTGTAAGAATAGTACGGGATATAGGAAAAATTCATAATGAATATGTAGTTCCTTCTTTTACCAGGATAGAGCAGCAACTGGAGCCTCTTTACAGGAAATATGTCGAAGGCTTGAGAATGATGAAGCCTGACCATGTTTTTTATCCCGATGCCAACCGGACTCCACGTGTCTCATACGGACTTGTTAAAGGATATTACCCGTCTGACGCAGTTTATTATAACTCCCGGACAACCCTGTCAGGTGTGATTGAAAAAAACCGCACCGGACTGCCGGAATATGCAATTCCCGAAAAGCTGGAGCAGCTGCATCAAAGCCGGGATTTTGGTCCCTGGTCAGCCGGTGGCGAAATGAGAACGAATTTTATTGCGTCCAACCATACTACCGGTGGTAATTCCGGAAGCCCTGTATTTAACGCCGGGGGACATCTTATCGGATTGAATTTTGACAGGGTCTGGGAAGGGACAATGAGCGATATTATGTTCGACCCGGAAATGTGCAGGAATATCAGCGTTGACATTAATTATATATTGTTTATTACCGACAGGTTTGCCGGTGCAGGGCATTTACTGGATGAAATGACCTTCTCAGATGAACCGTCCATGATCACATCTGAAAAATAAATAACAATGATAAAATTATAACATGAATTGACCAAAGGTCAAAACGAAAATTCAATTTGATATAATTAAGACCAAAGGTTAAAATATTATGATAGTAAAATACACAAAACAAAATATTTAAGTAAAATATCTCCTCATGGATCCTGATCATATTCCCCGTATATTGCCCCTGCAGCGGCTAATCCAATCCCAGCTTATTTAAACCGGTTTTAAATTTTGATATTGCAGTAAAAAGAGCTAAAACATGACATTTGTTATGTTTTAGCTCTTTCGTGTATAATAAATTTAGAAATGATTTTGAGGGCATACCTCAATAATTTATTGTTAAAAAAATAACAGTGTTACAAATGTAACAATATAATAACGCATTTATTAACTTAAAAAGAAAAACGATGCCAGAAGTTCAGGAATTAGTTAAAAATTTGGCCGATAAATATGGAAGGAATAGAGAAAATCTCCTTCATATTTTGCAGGGTATAGTTGAACAGGAAAGATATCTCTCTGATGTGGCGCTTACTGAAGTAGCCCGTGAACTTGATATGTCGGCCGCCCAGGTTTATGGAACAGCAACCTTTTATACATTTTTGGATACCGAACCCAGGGGTAAATATGTAATCCGGATATGCCGTACCATTACCTGTGATATGAAGGGTAAAAACCAGATAATTCAGGCAATAGAAGACACACTAAAGGTTAAGCTGGGCGAAACTTCCCAGAACAAGAAATTTACCCTTCTTGAAACGAATTGCATGGGATGGTGCCATGAGGGTCCCGCGATGCTCATAAACGACCAGGCATATACAAACCTTACGGAGGATAAGGCAATTGAGATAATTACCGATTATGTAAAGAATAAATAAACTCAATCATAAAACAAAGGAGAATCGCACAATGACATATAATAAATTAAAAAGAATAGATCTTATTTTTCATGAGGATTGTGAATGCCGTAAGGTGCTGGAAAAAACATTCAGCAAATCCAATGACGAGATCATAAATGATATTCTTGAATCCGGGTTAAAGGGAAGGGGAGGAGCCGGATTCCCCACGGGACTGAAGTGGAAATTCACGGCAGAACAACCGGCCGATGAACGGTTCGTGATTTGCAATGCAGACGAGGGAGAACCGGGAACTTTCAAGGACCGGGAGATACTGTTCAGGGTGCCAAGCAAGGTGTTTAGCGGAATGGCGGTGTGTGCAAAAGTAATCGGGGCCAAAAAGGGATACATATATTTGCGCGGTGAATACCGTTTCCTGCTTCCGGAACTTATGAAGGCCCTTGATGCTTTCCACCGTGACATTAAAGATTTGATCGATTTTGAGATCCTGATCCAGATGGGTAGCGGGGCATATATCTGCGGCGAGGAAAGCGCACTTTTTGAATCAATGGAAGGCAAAAGGGGAGAGCCCCGCAACAAGCCTCCCTATCCGACCGTGGCAGGTTTTAAAAACAAGCCAACTGTAATAAACAATGTAGAAACCCTGGTTTATGCCTTCATGATCTGCAAGCACGGGCCGATGAAATTCAAGGAGCTTGGCACATCCGATTCAAGGGGCTCAAAAGTATTCTCATTATCCGGAGATACTCCTATACCCGGGATATATGAGCTTGAACTGGGCATGTCGCTCGACCATTTTGTAGAGGAATTTGGTGACGGAGATACAAAAGCGGTACAGGTTGGAGGTGCTGCCGGTTTTTGCGTTCCCAGGAAAAAGTTCCGGGAAACTATAATAGGATTTGAAGGTGTGCCCACAGGCGGATCGATGAAGGTGTTCAATTCTTCCCGTTCAATGTATAATGTTTTGCATAATTACCTCGGGTTTTTTGAAGAGGAATCGTGCGGACAATGCACTCCATGCCGGGTTGGCTGCCAGCAGTTGATCAAGGGGATCGAAGCTGTGAAAAAAGGTGAAAAGAAGGCTGCATACCTGGACCAACTCCTTAAGCTCAGTGAAACCATGAAGCTGGCTTCTAAATGCGGACTGGGGCAGTCGGTTGCCAACTCATTCTCTTCAATCGTCGATAACTTCAGGGAAGAGATGATTTATTAATTAATTGAAATTAAAACCGTTAAAAATAGAAAAATGGCTAAAAATATTAACTTAAAGATAGATGGTGTTGATGTTCAGGTTGAGGATGGTAAAACGATTCTGGATGCTGCCCGGGCTATTAATGTAGATATTCCCACTTTATGTTATCACGAAGATCTGTGTGTTGCCGGAAACTGCAGGGTTTGCGTAGTTGAAGTTTCCGGGGCAAGGGCACTTGTTGCCTCCTGTGCAATGCCGGTAACAGACGGAATGGAAATCAGTACAAACAGTCTCAAGGTTCGTTCTGCCAGAAAAAATGTGATAGAACTTCTTCTCTCGGAACATAATGCCGACTGCACCAATTGCTACAAGAACAAGAAATGTGAACTTCAGGATCTTGCAAGTGAATATAAAACTTCCGGTGAACAGATGTTCATTGATCTTGTGCCGCTTAAGAACTATACTATCGACGCTTTTTCTCCTTCCATCATAAAGGATGACAGCAAATGTATCCGCTGCCAGAGGTGTGTTCGTACCTGCGAGGAGTTGCAGCATGTAAGTGCACTGGGTGTTGCATACAAAGGTGATAAAATGAAGATTTCCACCTTCTTTGAAAACCCCATGTATGATGTTGTTTGTACAAATTGCGGACAGTGTATAAACCGTTGTCCGACCGGTGCACTTGTTGAGCGCAACTATGTCGATGAAGTATGGGATGCCATACTGGATGACAAGAAGCATGTTGTTGTGCAGACTGCCCCGGCAACAAGGGTTGCCCTCGGAGAGGACCTTGGCATGGAAACCGGTCAGATAGTTACCGGCAAAATGGTGACGGCACTCAAGAGGATTGGCTTCGACTCCGTGCTTGACACCGATTTTACCGCCGATCTTACCATTATGGAAGAGGGTACAGAGTTGCTGACAAGACTGAAAAAGGCTCTGGTTGATAAGGATCCTGACGTGAAACTGCCCATGGCAACATCATGTTCGCCGGGCTGGATCAAGTTCATTGAACATACCTTCCCTGAATATCTGGATAATCTTTCTACCTGCAAATCACCGCAGCAGATGTTTGGTGCTCTTGCAAAAACCTATTACGCACAGAAAAGAAATGTCGATCCTGCCAGCATAGTTTCGGTTTCCATCATGCCCTGTACTGCCAAGAAATTCGAGGCAGACAGGCCGGAAATGAGAAGCAGCGGATACAAAGATGTTGATTATGTTCTGACAACAAGGGAACTGGCAAGGATGATCAGGCAGGCCGGACTCGATTTTGGTGCTTTGCCGGAAACCAGTTATGACAGCATTATGGGTGAGTCTACCGGTGCCGCCGTTATTTTCGGTGCTACCGGCGGCGTAATGGAGGCTGCATTGCGGACTGCCTATGAAATAGTGACCGGGCGCGAGGTTCCCTTTGAAAACCTCAATATTACTCCTGTACGAGGCATGGACGGGGTAAGGGAGGTCACAGTCAAAATTGAAGGTACCGTGCCGGAATGGAACTTCCTGGAAGGCGTAGAGCTTAAAACGGTAACTGCTCACGGACTTACCAACGCCAAACTTGTCATGGAAAAGGTGAAATCCGGAGAAGCCGATTATCATTTCATTGAGATCATGGGCTGTCC
>SLGC01000224.1 GCA_007123885.1 Bacteroidales bacterium
ATCTGTACTATCAAAAACAGTAAAAAAATATTTTCTTTGCTGTCCGAAGGATATAATCACCTGAACAATTAACTCTCTGCATATGCAAAACAGCAAAATCGGATCCTGTTTTTTCCGGAAAAAGGATTACCGGGATATATTAACGCCTGTACGAGAAGGGTGACATGCTCCTGTAGAACAATCGAAGGCATGATGCCCGACAATTGCTGACACTTGCGCAAATTATCCGGACGCAGATGCGGGTTGCCATTAAAACATGAACAATCATGTCAGTTATGTTGTTTTTGGAATGAGTCGGACACTAATGAATAGTCATATTAAATGGATGCAGGATTCATTATCAGGTCTTTAAATCATGATGATATCGGCGATTGTATTTCCTTGTCCGCATCAGTCTCATGGAATCAGACAGAAGATGACTGGAAACAGATTGTAGTTGATCCGCATAATATCTGCCTGGGGGCAGAATCGGGAGGCAGGATCATTGGAACTGCCACTGCCGTTAACTATGGAGAAAAGGTTGCATGGGTCGGAATGGTAATGGTGGAAAAAACTTTCCGTGGTCGGGGAATCAGCAAGATCCTGCTGTCAGACCTTCTGGAAAAGCTAAAATCATTCAAATCAGTCAAACTGGATGCAACACCGGCGGGACAGCCTCTTTATGCAAAATTCGGATTCATGGATGAATGTCTGATATACCGTATGATGGCACCCGGCTTCCGGGGTCTGGGGGCCCGTTCGCGCTTATTGATCCCTGAGCGGATTACTCCCGGTATCGTTCGTGGTATTGTCGATCTTGATGATTCAGTTTTCGGTGTGGGAAGGGAAAAACTGATAAAATCCCTTATTGAGAAATCACCCGAAAATTCATGGTTTCTAAAGAAGGATGATATGATAACCGGATTTGTGCTTTCAAGATCCGGAAGAGATTATCATCAGATCGGCCCGGTCTCTGCCCTTACTTTTGAAGGTGCCAGGGTGCTTATTTTCAGGGCGCTGGAAGGACTTGATAATAGTCCGGTTGTTGTCGACGTACCTGCCGGACAGGAGGAACTGATAGAATGGCTGAAATTCAATGGGTTTGAAAATCAGCGCCATCTCGTTAGAATGTTCCTGCACACCAACCCGTTCCCGGGTCAACCGGAAAACCAGTTTCTCATATGCGGTCCCGAATTCGGGTAGATCCTGTGATCCGTGCAACCCTGACTACAACTTACATCCTCTTCATTGACAGCATCCTTTTCAATCCGGCCCTGGAGACATTTTCCCATGCTGAAGTCCAAAAACCTGTTCGAAAAGTAATCGATCCCAAAATCCGGGCCCCTGCGCTAACAGTTGAACTTTTGGCTTCTTCAAAAGCAAAAAAAATATAACTTTGGAAAAATATTTACACATTTCAGGTGACAAAATTAAATTCTGTTATTTAACCCCTGTAATCATGAATGAACGAATTTTAATCTATTATGGAATTTAGTGCCCGGCAAATAGCCGATTTTCTTAACGGGGAGATTGAGGGAGACCCCCGTGCCACGATAACAGATGTCTCAAAAATAGAAGATGGGAAGGAGGGCACACTCGCCTTCCTGGCAAATCCCAAATATGAAAAGTATATATATGACACAAAAGCGTCCATTGTCCTTGTAAACAGGGAATTTAAACCTTCCCGGCCGGTTTCCTGCACAATAATAAGGGTACAGGATGCCTACCAGTCCATCGCCAGTCTGCTGGAATTAAGGGAAAAAATGAAACCAAGGCCCTCGGGTATTGAGGGTTCTTCCTATATTGATCCTTTGGCAACTATGGGAGAAAATGTTTACGTCGGCCAGTTTGCTGTTATTTCATCAGCCGCGGTAATTGGGAACGGTGTGATCATCTATCCTCATGTATATGTGGGGAAGGATGTGGCCATTGGAGATAATACCGTTCTATATCCGGGAGCCAGGATATATGACAGATGTCAGATAGGTAATAACTGCACTATTCATGCCGGAGTTGTTATAGGGAGCGATGGCTTTGGTTTTGCACCGCAGACTAACAGCAACTACAAAAAGATCCCGCAGGTTGGAAACGTAATTATTGAGGATAATGTCGAAATAGGCTCAAATACTACAATTGACAGGGCAATGATTGGTTCTACAATAATCCGGCGCGGTGCAAAACTGGATAACCTTATACAGATTGCGCATAATGTGGAGATAGGAGAAAACACCGTTATAGCCGCCCAGTGCGGTATTGCGGGATCAACCAGAATAGGTGCGAATTGCATGATCGGCGGACAGGTTGGTATAATAGGACATCTGAAAATTGCAGATGGAGTCAAAATAGCCGCCCAATCAGGAGTTTCCATGAATATTGAAGAAAACGAAACCATTCAGGGTTCTCCGGCCTATCAGTATGGAAAATATCAGAGATCCTATGTCCTTTACAAAAAACTGCCCGAGCTTTACCGGCAAATCCTGAAACTTGAACAGGAGATCGGAAAGCTTAAATGCAAGAGATAAATTATTCCCTGCGGTGACGGTAAAAAATTCACATCCCGGTAAAATGCTTGTAATCTGCTTTTTGAAAGAGATGAATTTCATTGGTTAAAGGTTTGGACCAAAATGTTCGGACGAAATTTGTATATTGCACCGTTTTTTTAAATAACCAATAATGTCAAAAAAGCAAAAGACCATAAAAAAGCCTGTTACCCTGAGTGGCAAGGGACTTCATACCGGCTTGCAGGTAGATCTCACCTTCAGGCCGGCTCCGGAAAACCATGGATATGTATTCAAAAGAGTTGATCTGGAAAATGGACCCCTTATTCATGCTCTTTCCAAAAATGTTACAGATACTTCCCGTGGCACCACTGTTGCGGAGAACGGAGCAAGGATCGGGACAATAGAGCATGTTATGGCAGCTTTATATGGCCTTGAGATTGATAATGTGCTTATGGAAATAAATGGCCCTGAAGCACCCATAATTGACGGAAGTGCAAAATTTGTTGTTAAGGCACTGAAAGAGGCCGGGTTGGTTGAGCAGAAAGAAAACAGGAATTATTTTGAACTGACCGAAAAAATTAACTATTCTGATCCGGATAAGGGCATTGATATAACTATTTTTCCTGATGACAAGTTTTCTGCCAATGTTATGATCGATTATAATTCAAAGGTGCTTGGCCATCAATATGCCAGTCTTGGCAAAATGAATGATTTTGAAAATGAAATTGCTCCTTGCCGTACCTTTGTTTTTTTCCACGAGCTTGAATTTTTGCTGAAAAATGACCTGATCAAGGGAGGAGATCTTGAAAATGCAATTGTTATACTTGATCATGAAGTTCCTCAGGAAGAACTTGACCGCATCGCCGATCTGTTCAACAAGCCAAGGATCAAAAGGAACTCGGAGGGCGTCCTGAATAATCTGGATATGTATTTCAGCAATGAACCGGCCAGGCATAAGTTGCTTGATATGCTTGGAGATCTTGCACTTATAGGTCGCCCCATAAAAGGGAAACTAATAGCAAGCCGGCCGGGGCATTATGCCAACACCCAGCTTGCCCGTAAGGTAAGCAACCTTATAAAGGAAACCGAGAAAAAAAACATATTCCCCGAATATGATTTACAAGCTCTTCCGGTTCTCAACATAATGCAGATTATGGCCTTGCTGCCACACCGTCCGCCTTTCTTACTTGTAGATAAAATTGTCGCAATGACAGACAGCTCCATAGTAGGAGTGAAGAATGTCACCATGAATGAAGGATTCTTTATGGGACATTTCCCTGGTGAGCCCATTATGCCAGGTGTATTGATTGTTGAAGCCATGGCCCAGGTTGGGGGTATCCTGGTCCTGAATTCAGTGCCCGATCCTGAAAATTACTCTACTTATTTCCTGAAGATCGATAAGGTTAAGTTTAAGAGAAAGGTAATCCCCGGAGATACAATTGTTTTCAAGCTTGAATACCTTGCTCCTGTACGAAGAGGAATCGTATATATGTTCGGCCAGGCATTTGTAGGAGATGAACTTGCAATGGAAGGGGAGATGATGGCGCAGATAGCCAGGAACAGGAAGGCATAACCGATTGCCTGTAACCAAAAGTTAGCTGACATAAAGTCATTTCCGATTATACCAGATTATAAAAAAATTTTTTTATTTAATGAAGCAGGCACTTAATGTAATACACCCGGAAGCAAAAATAGGAAAAGATGTAGTGATCGAAGCCTTCTCCACCATATCGGCCGATGTGGAAATTGGTGAAGGCACCTGGATCGGGCCAAATGTTACCATTATGGATGGAGCCAGAATAGGCAGAAATTGCAGGATCTTTCC
>SLGC01000226.1 GCA_007123885.1 Bacteroidales bacterium
CTCCCTCGGTTTCTGCAGCCGGCAGCTACACGGTTACAGTAACCCACCCGGATAATGGCTGCATCTCACAGGATGTTGCCACCGTAACCGAGGACAGGGATGCGCCTGTCATAGTGAATTTTAACAACAATCCTCAGGCCCTTACCTGTACCCGTCAGCAGGTACAGCTTTCGGGAGATGCCGCGGATGCAGGGCTACTGTGGACCGGCCCGGCGGGCGCCCTGATCAGCGATCCGCAGGCATCAAATCCTTCTGTCGATACCCCGGGCACATATACTCTTACCGCCACAGGCAACATTAACGGCTGTACGGCAACAAGGATTGTGGATGTCGGTCAGTTGACAGATACGCCGGCAGACCTGGATATACAACCATTCGATGATCTCAGCTGCAGTAATGTCACCACCACGCTTACCGCAGTCTCATCCACCGCCGGCACCACCTTCCGCTGGGAAGCGGGTCCGGGCGGAACAATAATTGGCGATCCAACGCATGAAACGATAACTGTTGGATCGGCTGCAACTTATACCGTTTTTGCAGCACACCCTCAAACAGGCTGCGAGATACATGCAGAAGCAGAGGTGACACTTCTTTCCGATGTCCCGGTGATCACCTTTGCACCGGGTTTGCCTCCGCAGATTACCTGCAGCAACCAGTCGGCCGGCATACAACTCAGTGCAACAGTTGATCCGGCCTTATCGGAGCTGTTGTGGAGCGGTCCCGGCTCCATCGACAATAATACAACAACCGATCCCACGGTATATGTGCCGGGTACCTATACACTTACCGCATGGCATCCCGCAACCGGCTGCATGATAAGCAGGGATATAGAGGTGGAAAGCAACCTTACCGATCCACAGATAATATCATTCAATGTACCTGGCCCCGTTACCTGTGAAAACCCAACTATCGAGATCACTCCCGGGTTATCAGCGGGCACCTTCAGCTACCAGTGGACAGCGGGTGCCGGAGGGACAATAGCCGGATCGGCAGTTGACAAAAATGTGGTAGTTTCAGCCAGTGCTGCATATACATTGACCGTTACCGACCAGGATAACGGATGCACCGCCCAGGGCAGCGTTTTTGTGGCGGAGAATAAAACTGTTCCCCATATAGCCGTTAACTCATCCCCCCCGCCCCTGACCTGTGATAATACCCTTTCGCAGCTTTATGGTACCAGCACCACTACCGGGGCTTTATATCTTTGGGACGGACCGGGCAATATTATCAATGCCACTACAGAATATCCCCTTGTGGATCAGCCGGGCATCTATACACTTACCGTTACCGATCCCCTTAACGGCTGCCAGGTTTCCGCGCCTGTCACCGTCGAAGAGAACAAAACGCCTCCCCAGCAACCCCAGATCATTGCCCCACAAGAGCTTACATGCAGCAGGCTGTGGACCTCCCTGGAGGTGTCACCGCTTATCAACAATGTCGACTACCAGTGGACCACCACATCGGGGGGCACCATCCTCTATGGTGAAACTCCCTCGGCCATGGTAAATGAACCCGGCACATATACCGTGACGGTAACAGACCGGGTAAACGGCTGCACAAATTTCAATTCTATTGAGGTAATCCGGACCAGCGATGTTGCTGCAGTTGAGATTACCGGGGGGCCATATATGCTTGACTGTGTAACGGCCTCTCTTGAGCTTACAGGAAGCTCCGCTCAGGGTGTTGACCCGGTATGGACCACCGTGGGAGGCAATATTATCTCCGACCGGTACCAGATGAATGTAACGGTAAGCGCACCGGGTGATTATTTTCTGACTGTACACCATCCCGTTACCGGATGCCCTTCCACTGCAACGATAACGGTGGGGCAAACAGGTGATGTGCCTCTTATATATATTGACAATTACCCCGGCAGCCTGACCTGCCTGGTAAGTTCAGTAACACTTTTCGGCAGTCCGGTGGATGGAACGCATGATTTTGAATGGTCAGAAATTGGCGGTAACATAGTTTCCGGGGCCGACGGCTATGAGCCGGTAGTGGACAGTCCGGGAACATATACAATAACAGTCACCAATCCCCTTACGGGATGCACAAACCAGGCATCGGTGATAGTAGAGGAGGATATTACGACTGCCACATTTGCCATAGCAGAGCCCGATCTGTTCAACTGCCTTACGGGCGAAGTTCAGCTAAGAAGTACCATTACATCGGGCGACAATGATGTCGCATGGTCATGGACAACCGGTGCCGGGGGCACCATCAGGCCGGGCGATGAGAATGTGCAGAATCCGGTTGTGACCTCAACGGGGATTTATACCCTGAGGGTAACAAGAAACTCAAATTCCTGCTGGTCTGAAAAACAGATAACAGTTGGTGAGAACATGGAATTACCGCATATTTCGGCCGATAAAAATCCCCCGAAACTCACCTGCGAAATCACCCAGGTTGTTCTCTCTGCAGGTTCCAATACAACAGGGGCCACATTTATGTGGACCAGCGATGATAATCATCCCATTGTAAACTATAACTCAAGCCAGCCAAGGGTCAGTCATCCCGGCTGGTATACGGTGACGGCAACCCACCCTGAAACAGGTTGCACCGACTTTCGCCGGGTGGAGGTTGTGCAGGATATTCAGCCCCCCCATATACATATTGAACCCGGAGATCATACGCTGACCTGCAACCTGACCCAGGTGAGACTCGAGGGCAACTCCACCACCGCCAATGTCACCTACCGGTGGACCGGTCCGGGAGGTGTTCCCGCGGGTGATACGCGTACCGTCTATGTCAGTCAGTCCGGGACCTACACACTTGCAGTAACCCGGGTATCAACAGGCTGCACTGCAACGCTTCCGGTGACTGTCGACAGCGACATGGAGCCGGCTGCAGAGCCGCCGGCAAATGATGTTTTTGTATGCTTTGGCGCAGCCCCCGGTACCGTGGAAGCCACAGGCAGCAATATACGCTGGTATGACCACAGCAGTCTTCATCCGGATAACCTTATCCACTCCGGAAACAGCTATACCCCTGCCTATACAGCCCCGGGAAGCTATTACTATTATGTTACCCAGACCGGACCCAACGGATGTGAAAGCCCCTTTACCCAGGTAACTTATACGGTAAGGGATCTCCCACAGCCTCCGGCAGGCACCGGCGGCGAAATATGCCAGGGAAGTCCCAACCCCCAGCTTACTGCAACAGGCAGTAATATCAGCTGGTATGAAAGTACCACCGGTCCCCTGCTGGCTACAGGCAGTTCATATACTCCCGGTGCCTCTGTTTCGGACCCGGGAACCTATATCTATTATATAAGCCAGACAGATGGTTATGGCTGCGAAAGTGAACACTCGCAGGTAAGCCTTGTGATAAGAGCGGTGCCGGCACCCCCGGCAATAAGCCAGACCCCGCTGGAAACATGCCAGGGGGAACCGAATCCCTCCTTTACCGCCACCGGCAGCAACATCAAATGGTATGGAAGCAACAGTTCATTCACCCCCCTTTACAGCGGGAATGAATTCACTCCCACAGCCTCCGGTGCGGGAACATACAACTACTATGTATCGCAAACCAACAGTTTTGGTTGTGAAAGTGACCGGGCAGAGGCAACCCTGCTGATAAACGATATCCCGCAAAAATATGATATCACAGGCGGAGGCATCTTCTGTGAGAATAGCGGAGGAGTGAACGTAGGCCTTTCAGGATCAACCACCGCAATCGAGTATACCCTGTGGCTGGATGGTTCGACCATTGCAGGGAATGTAACGGGAACAGGCAACCCGTTTGATTTCGGCCTTATGACGGCCCCGGGAAGCTTTACTGTTACCGCTGCAGATCCCGGCGGATGCCAGGCGACAATGAATGGCTCGGTAACCGTGGCTGTCACCGCCCTGCCTGCAGCCCCGGGACCTGTCAGCGGCGCCCAGAGTGCATGCCAGGGGGGCACTGATGTGCCCTACAGTGTACTTGCTGTAGCCGGCGCCACCCATTATATATGGGAGCTGCCCCCCGGTGCCGTAGTGGCCGGGGGAGCAAATACACGTTCAATAGTAGTCGATTTCCTTCCCAGCGCCCAAAGCGGTGCCATCAGGGTACGGGCGGTAAATGGCTGCGGGGAGGGTCCGGTTTCGGGCGATCATTATGTATCTGTCGACAACCTGCCGGAAAATGCCGGGCTGATCCTGGCAACAGCATCGAACAGCCAGGTTTGCCGTGGCCAGGAAGAGGTGATCTTTGAGGTTCCGGCCATAGACCATGCAACAACCTACCAGTGGCAGATACCGGCCGGTGCCTCAATTGTCCAGGGAGAAGGGTCCCGGAGCATTAAGGTAAGATTCTCTCCCGAGGCCGCCCAGGGCAGCCAGGTGGTGCGTGTGCGGGGAGAAAACAATTGTGGGACGGGAGGCTGGTCTGACGACCATATCCTGACTGTTTATGCACCCCCGGCGGTATCTGCCGGCGATGACCAGCAGCTGTGCACAGACCAGTCCGTTCTTTCGGGCAGTTTGGTGCCAACAGGTGGAGCCGCCATATGGGAAACCATTTCGGGTTATGCTGTATTCAGCGACAGGAATATCAGTGATCCGCAGATAAGCTCACTTGCAATGGGAGAGAATATGTTCGCCTATAATGTAACCCTGGATGCATGTTCGGTTTCAGATACCGTCAGGGTATACAACAATATGGTGCTGGTAAATGCCGGTTCCAACAGGGTTATCTGCGATGAGGAGATTAACCTTGCAGGATCTCAGCCTCCGGCAGGGTCAACAGGCTTATGGAGCGTGGCTGCCGGCGGTGCATCATTTGAAAACGCGGGTCACCATCTTACAAGGGCATGGAATTTTGCACAGGGCGACAACAAACTTTACTGGACAATAACCAGGAACGGCTGCATAAGCCGCGATTCGGTCATCATAACCAGCCACCTTCCCCAGGGTGTAAACGCCGGGGGCGATATTGCAACATGTAATGGCGAGGCCTTTCTCAACGGTTCTTCTCCTGTCGCGGGAGTGGGAGGGTGGAAGGTAATATCCGGGCAGGCCTCTTTTGACGACAGCAGCGATCCGAATACACGCATTTACAATATTGATAAGGGACTAAGCAGGATCGCCTGGGTGGTGGATAATTATTCCTGCTCAATTGGCGATACCATAACGGTGAACAACCGTGAAATTGATATAACCGCCGGGCCGGACCAGGTACTTTGCGATTCCCGCACAACACTCGAGGCCACCCTGCCTCCTCCTGGCGCAGCGGGTGAATGGTCTGTTTACAGGGGAGCGGCAACATTCATGGACAGGTATGAACATGATACCAGGATCTCCGGGCTGGCTTCGGGCGATAATGAGGTAATATGGACAATAACCCAGAACGGGTGCACATTCCGGGATACGGTACTGCTTGTAAACAACATGCCGACAACGGCAAATGCCGGTCCGGACCAGGAGATTACCGTTAACCATGCAGAACTGGAAGCAAATGTTCCGGTCATAGGGACGGGTGCCTGGTCAGTGATGAGCGGCTCGGCCGATTTCTCCGATCCCTCTTCACCCTCTGCCACAGTATCGGGACTTTCTCCCGGACCCAATATTCTCCGGTGGACCATCACCCACCAGGGCTGTATTTCAATCAGCGATGTGACCATTAATAACGGCAGCCTTGAATCCATATATGCGGGAGAAGACCAGGCTTTATGTTCAGGTGAAACAGTTCTGAATGCAACCGAACCTCCCTTTGGCTTCGGTATATGGTCGGTAAGAAACGGATCGGCAAGATTTGAGGACAACGAGCAGGCAGATACCAGGGTGTATGACCTGGGTCAGGGATCCAATGTTCTGCGGTGGAGTGTCATCATAGGATCGACCGAATATTTTGACGAGGTAACTATAACAAATAACACGCCCTCGGCTGCCTCTGCAGGCTCAAACAGGTCATTGTGCTCGGATACCTATACCCTTGCCGGGAACCAGCCGGTCATAGGATCAGGTATATGGACAATCGAAGGAGGATCGGCACAGATAGACGATAACACCCTTTACAACAGCCAGATAACAGCCCTTGCGCAGGGCAATAATATTTTCAGGTGGACTATCACCCATGAAAATTGTGTCTCATCTAATATGGTTATTATCACCAATGATATTCCTACAACTCCGGATGCCGGCCCTGGACAGTCAACTTGCGACGGTACTGCCGAACTCTTCCCCAATACACCAACCATTGGCACCGGAGAGTGGAGCGTGCTGAGCGGTGCGGGTTCATTCGACGGCAATTATGTCAGTTCACTGGCCAATGGTGAAAATATCCTTCAATATACAATCACCCAGAACCAGTGTAGCCTTTCAGACCAGGTGGCCATAATCAACTACAGGCCGACAACTGCTGATGCCGGTTATAACATGAGCGTATGCGAAAACCTGGCTGAGCTCAATGCCAACCAGCCAAATAGTGCGGTGGGAGAAACAGGGCGATGGACTGTCACAAATGGTTCGGGATCATTTGACGACGCGGCCATGGCAAACACCATGGTGAGGGGACTGGCCCAGGGAAGGAATGTCTTCCGGTGGACAATCGATAACCAGGGATGCACGAGCTATGACGAAATAGAGGTGAGCTTTGATTTTATCCAGGCTGATGCGGGGAGAGATGTTATTACCTGCGATGATGAACTGATCCTCAATGCCAATAATCCCGGGAACGGCGCCGGCCAGTGGTCTGTCCGCGGGGGCTCCGGTTCCGCGGAGTTCGAAAGCCCGAACAGTTCGAATACCAGGGTGACAAATCTTGACAGAGGCAATAATATTTTGCGGTGGACCATCACCAACAACAGGTGTGTGTCGTGGGATGAGATCTCGATCCGGAACAACAGTCCCAGTCCCTCCTACGCAGGGGCCGACCAGTCGATATGCACCGACAACACACAGCTTCAGGCAAGACAACCTTTTATTGGTACAGGGAGCTGGTCGGTGGTTAACGGTTCGGGAGAGTTTGACAACGAACAGGTTCATAATACCATGGTAAGCTCTTTAAGAAGCGGGGCAAATACCTACCGGTGGACGGTCGAAAATGAAGGCTGCTTCTCGGTCGATGAAGTGGTGATACGTAATAATCAGCCGATGAATACCTTTGCAGGATCCGACCAGGTACTTTGTGAAGATTCTGCAATGCTGGCAGCAAATCTGCCCGAGGAAGGACATGGTGTATGGAGCATAATAATGGGTGCGGGGGTCATGGATGATGCCTACAGCAATACAACCACTGTCGGCGGACTTGCTCCCGGTGAGAATATACTGCGGTGGACGGTAACCAATGGCCACTGTATAGAATCAAGCGATGTCAGGCTTGTAAACAATAAGCCTACAACTGCATCAGCAGGTGCAGACAGAACGATCTGCCAGGATGAAACCGTGCTGGAAGGGAATATCCCTTTGCAGGGTACAGGGACATGGAGCGTTACAAGCGGCTCGGGTACTTTCGCCGATCCTTCCAGTCCTTACTCGGCGGTGAGCGGGCTTTCCCAGGGCAGGAACATTTTGCGGTGGACCATAACCAGGGAAAACTGTGTATCAGCCAGCAATGTGGTAATACAAAATGACAGGCCAACAGTTCCCGATGCCGGAGCAGATCTTGCTGTATGTGACAATTTTGCCCCGCTTAACGGCAATATGCCTGCAGTTGGAACCGGTCTGTGGACACTTGTGAGCGGCAACGGGACCTTTGATGATCCCTCCAGGCACAACACAACTATAAGGGAACTTGGCCAGGGGACGAACATACTGCAATGGACTGTCACGAACAACAGCTGCTCGTTGTCCGACCGCGTGGAAGTTCGCAACAACAGGACCGATGTTTATGCAGGACCGGATATGGTTATCTATACTTCAGAAACAAGTCTTTCTGCCAATGTGCCTGCACGTGGAACAGGATTATGGTCGGTCGATGCCGGAGGCGGTAACATTGTCTCACCCACTTCACATGAGACACGGGTTGAAGGATTGCCTGAAGGAGTCAACACCTTTATATGGGCGGTGGATATAGACGGCTGTATCTCGTCCGACGATGTCAGGATAACCTACTACCGTCAGCCTACGGCGAGTTTTGCTGTCAGCCAGTCAGAAGGATGTCCTCCTCTTGAGGTAAGATTTACAAAAACAACCACTGAAGATCTTCCTTTCAGGTGGGAAATTGGTGATAACAACTCCCTTGAGGAAAATCCGGTCTATACCTTCGACCGGTCCGGGAGATACCCGGCACGCCTGTATCTTACCGGGCCCGACGGGGAAGAGGTGGTTAGCGAAAGAATTATAACCGTTCATGAGCCTCCTGTTTCAATATTTGAACTTGCACCGACCAGCCTGTTCAATCCCGGCGGCGAGCTCAGGACATATAATTACTCTGAAAACAGCACCGAATATCTTTGGGATTTTGGCGATGGCATAACATCTTCCGAATACAGCCCTGTGCATGCTTACAGGAATGAAGGCTCCTTCAGTGTCACCCTGAGAGTCTGGTCGCCGGAAGGATGTACCGATATATCGGAGTACAGGGAAATGGTAAATGTTACCAATACAACAAGTATTGATTTCCCCTCTGCCTTTACACCCAATCCGTCAGGACCGGGAGGAGGAAGATATAACCGGCATGATTTCAGCAACCATGTATTTTATCCGATTGTGCTGAACGGTACTATCGACAGCTACAAGCTGGAAATTTTCAACCGCTGGGGGGTGTTGCTTTTTGAAAGTAATGATATGGAGATCGGCTGGGATGGATATTACAGGGATCAGCCTGCTTCGGAAGATGTATATATTTTCCGGCTGACGGGTATTCTCAATAATGGCGAGAAATTTACAAAAACAGGTGACTTCCTTCTTATGAGAAGGGATTAAAAAGAAAAAAAAATTGACATGCAAAATATTCCAGTTTTATTATGTAACCGAAACTGCAGGCTCGCTTGCCGGTGCAGGATGGCAAATCGCGCGCTTCCCCTTTTAAAATCCGTAACATTTACGGGTGGAGTCCCCGGACTGTTGTTTTTCCTGCTGCTTTCAATTACCACCCTTCAGGTTCAGGCACAGGATGCACAGTTCTCCCAGTTCTATTCCGCGCCTCTTAATCTGGGGCCTTCAATGGCCGGTTCTGCCAATGAAGGCCGGCTGGTAATGAATTACAGGGACCAGTGGCCGAGGCTGTCGGGAAGGTTTGTGACCTATGCCGTTTCATATGATCAGTATGTTGACCAATATAACAGCGGCATCGGGGTAAACTTCCTGCATGATAATGCAGGAAACAGCAAGCTGACATCCACAATGGCCGGAGTAAGCTATTCCTATCGCATCAAAGCAGGCAGGACATTATTTATCCAGCCCGGACTGCAGACCTATTATTTTCAAAGAAGGATAAATTTTGAAAAGCTGACCTTTGCCGACCAGTTTTACGGAAACCAGATCCTCCCCACCAGCATCCAGTCACCGCCGGACCAGAACAGGGGACAGATGAATTTCAGCACTTCGGTGCTGGTATTCAATGAAAATCTGTGGTTTGGTGCAGGAGTCAACCATTTGCTGCAGCTAAATTCTTCCCTTGCCGAAGATCCCGCATACATGCCGCTAAGGATCATAACCTTTGGCGGTATCACCTTCAATGTGCCCGGCCAGTACCGTAACCGGGACGACCAGTCGGTTTCGCTGGCATACCAGTTCCGGCACCAGGCTTCTGTCAGCCAGCTTGACCTGGGCGCCTACTATTTCAGGGAACCCTTCGGTGTGGGCATCTGGTACAGGGGTATGCCCTCGGGTGATACCCCCTGGAACCGCGATGCACTCGTTTTTTCGGCGGGACTGCGTTATGAACAGTTAATGTTCAGCTACAGCTATGATATGACAATATCGAGCATGATACAAACCACCGGTGGTGCACACGAAATTGCAGTACATTACAGGTTTGGAAAACTTATATCCGATTTAAGGGGTATTGGCCAGGTGCCCTGCCCCAGGTTCTGATCAGGAAGCGGATCCTTCCGCCCCGATCCTTTCCACGGCAAGCCTGATACGGGCCAGGGCTTCCTCCCTGCCCAGCAGTTCCATTATTGTAAAAAGGTCCGGACCCTTGCTTTCACCCACAAGGGCAAGCCGCAGGGGTATCATTACATTACCCATGCCAATCCCCTCCTTTTCCAGGTATGACTTAATTTTGAGCGAAAGATTCCCCGCCTCGAAGGGATCCGTATTTTCAAGAATGGTTGTGACTTTTTCCAGCAAGTCCGGGGTATTTTCCTTCCATTTTTTCTTTATGACATTTTCATCATATGATTGTGGCCTGATGAAGAAAAAGGAAGCCTCTTTCCACATTTCATGGATGAAATCAACCCTTTCCTTTACCAGTGAACAGATTTTCTCCAGCTTGTCGGGTTCGGCTTCAATATTCTTTTCTTTCAATATTTCTCCAAGTTCTTCAGCCAGAAAAGAAATATCAGCAGTAACCAGGTACTGGTGGTTGAACCATCTTGCCTTGTCAGGATCAAAATGGGCGCCTGCGTGATGGACTCTTTCCAGGGAAAAATTACTGATCAGCTCCTCCATGGTGAATATCTCCTTATCGGTCCCCGGGTTCCAGCCAAGCAGGGCAAGCAGATTTATGAATGCTTCAGGAAAATATCCTGACTCACGGTAACCGGATGATATCTCGCCGGTCGATGGATCCTTCCAGTCCAGGGGAAAAACGGGAAACCCGAGTTTGTCTCCGTCTCTTTTGCTCAGTTTACCCTGTCCGCCGGGTTTGAGCAAAAGGGGAAGATGGGCAAAAAGAGGCATCCTGTCACTCCAACCAAATGCTTCATATAAAAGGAGATGGAGCGGGAGGGAAGGCAGCCATTCTTCTCCTCTTATAACATGTGATATCTGCATCAGGTAATCGTCGGCTACATTTGCAAGGTGATAGGTGGGCATGCCATCGGCCTTGAAAAGAACCTTGTCATCGAGCGTGGATGTGTTTATACGAATCTTCCCGCGAATGATATCATCGATAGTTATTTCCCTGTTCTCCGCCATTTTGAATCTTACAACGTGCGGCACATTTTCATCAAGCAGCCTCTTTACTTCTTCGGGCGACAGGGAAATTGAGTTTTTCAGGTTGTACCGCACGGAATGGTCATACTGGAAAACCTCGCCCTTTTTTTCCTTCTGAGACCTTAATTCATCCAGTTCTTCAGGGCTGTCGAAAGCAATATAGGCATATCCCTGTTCTACCAGCTGCATTGCATACCCACGGTAAATATCCTTCCGGTCTGATTGCCGGTAGGGTGCAAAAGGTCCGCCGACAGGCACACCTTCATCCGGTTCAATTCCACACCACCGTAATGATTCGATAATATACTCCTCGGTACCGGGAACATATCTTTGGCGGTCGGTATCTTCAATCCTCAATATAAAGGTTCCCCCGTGCCTTTTGGCAAAAAGGTAGTTGAAAAGGGCGGTGCGTACACCCCCTATATGAAGCGGGCCTGTAGGACTTGGTGCAAACCGGACGCGCGGAGCTTTATTAAGTTTGTTTTCAGCCATTTCTATCTCTTACACCTTTACAACAGAATTATATTGATCTGCGTAAGGGGCAGGTACCACTGCATCGGCTTTAGGATCAGTTTCCCAGTTAGTGCCATCCAAAAGATACCTGAACTGATACTCATTGTTGCTTTTAAGCCTGATTGAAAGATAAAACTCCCCGTTTTTTCTCTGTTTCATTGGATGACTGGCAGTATCCCAATTATTAAAATCTCCGGCAACATTCGCTGTTGTAACCGTTTTTGACAAACCGGCGGGCAAAGTAAATGTCACCCTGCAATATTCTTTGCCAGATAAATAATTTTTTGTAATCGCCATAAGTTAAAAATTTTATAATTTATACAGCTTTTGACAAATAAAAAGCAGAATTGTTCAGAACCCATTAACAGGCATTCCTCATTGAAGCGACAGCAATTTTAGCAGCCGTTCTTTCACCTTTGAAAGTTACGATTTATTTTTATAAAAAGGATGTATTCAGATCAGCTCCTTTTTCTGCTTCGCCCTGATTGCCCTGAGCATATCCCTGGTCATGGCATCGAGGTCATAATCAGGCTGCCATCCCCACTGCTCCCGTGCCGGTGAGTCATCTACAGAATTGGGCCAGGAATCAGCAATTGCCTGGCGGTAATCAGGTTGGTAATCGATTTCAAGTCCGGGAATATATTTTTTTACAGATGCAGCAAGCTCGCCTGCCGAGAAACTCATGGCCCCGACATTAAAATCGCAATGGTGCCTGAGCTTGTTAAAATCCGCATGCATAAGGTCAATTGTAGATTTCAGGCAGTCGGGCATGTACATCATAGGGAGCCGTGTAGCTTCATTTACAAAGCAGGTATATTTTTTGTTCTTAACAGCTTCATAAAATATCTCCACGGCATAATCGGTAGTTCCTCCACCGGGCAGGGTTTCATGGCTTATTATTCCAGGATACCTCAATCCCCTAACATCCATGCCATATTTTTTAACATAGTAATCACCCAGCAGTTCGCCGGCAACCTTGGTTATGCCATAGATGGTGGCAGGTTTCAGCACAGTTTCCTGGGGTGTGTTCTCAGCTGGGGTAGATGGCCCAAAAACAGCTATTGAACTGGGAACAAGCACCTGCTGAATCTTTAATTCCCGGGCAACCTCAAGAACGTTGATCAGCCCGTTCATATTTACATTCCATGCCATCATGGGATCCTTTTCGCCTGTAGCAGACAGAATGGCTGCCATATTGATAATGATGTCTATCCTGTATTTTTTCAATGTAATAGCAAGGCCTTTGGCATCTGTCACATCAACCTCGTTGAAAGGTCCGGTTTCGGCAAGTGGCCCTGAAATTGAAGTTTTTCTTATACCTGCAACCACATTGTCACCTCCGTAGATCTCGCGCAGTTTCAGAGTGAGTTCAGAACCTATCTGCCCGGCCGACCCAATAACAAGAATTTTACTCATTTTCCTGATTTTTGATGATGTTAAATAGAATTGGCTTTACGTTGTACAAAACTAAATAATTCCAAAACAGGGAAACATGAAAAAAGTCTTGTTTATTATCAGAAAAATATTATTTTTTTACGTTAAAAATATGGAAACCGCCCATGATCTTAAACCGGTATGGGCAATTGATAAATGTGATTACCAATGCTAAATAGCAATAATGACCGGATGGATATAAACCATACAAAATAGTATTAAATCTGACCGGTTGAGAACAAAAAGAAATTATTCCTGTTATCATAGGAGCCGGGACCGGCATCAAGTGATATAAATTCACTCTAATCAAAAAAAATAACCTCACATGTACGGAAAGATAAAAGCGCATCTCCGGCAGGAACTGGATAATATCAGGGAGGCCGGGTTATTTAAGGAAGAAAGGATAATAGTCTCACCTCAGGATGCTGGGATTGAAGTTGACAGCGGTCAGAAAGTGCTGAATTTCTGCGCCAATAACTATCTCGGCCTTTCAAATCATCCCGCGCTGATACAGGCAGCAAAAGAGGGCATGGAATCCCATGGGTTCGGCATGTCATCCGTAAGGTTTATCTGTGGCACACAGGATCTGCATAAGAAACTGGAAGCGAAAATTGCAGAATTTTTTGGTACTGAAGATACCATATTGTATGCGGCCTGTTTTGATGCCAATGGTGGTGTATTCGAACCCCTGCTTTCGCAGGAAGACGCCATCATTTCGGATTCTCTCAACCATGCCTCGATAATTGACGGTGTAAGGCTTTGCAAGGCAAACCGGTACAGATATAACAATGCCGATATGGAAGATCTTGAAGCCAAATTAAAAGAAGCCCGGAAGCAGCGTTTCAGGATAATAGTGACCGACGGAGTATTTTCTATGGACGGGAATGTCGCCCCCATGGATAAAATAAATGAGCTGGCTGAAAAATATGATGCCATGGTTATGGTTGATGAATGTCATTCGGCCGGAGTAGTAGGGAAAACAGGTAGAGGAGTATCTGAGCTTTTCAACCTTCGCGGGAAGATTGACATCATAACAGGAACCCTGGGTAAGGCCTTCGGAGGAGCAATAGGAGGGTTTACAACCGGCAGAAAGGAAATTATCGAGATACTGAGGCAAAGGTCCAGGCCCTATCTGTTCTCAAATTCCCTTCCCCCCTCGGTTGTCAATGCAGGTATAAAAATGTTTGATATGATGGCCGAAACCCACGAACTGCAGGATAAGCTGCACAGCAATACAAAGTATTTCCTCGAAAAGATGAGATCAGCCGGCTTTGATATCAAGCCGACCCAGTCGGCAATAATTGCTGTTATGTTGTTTGATGCCAAATTATCTCAGGAATTTGCCGCCAGGCTCCTGGAAGAAGGAATTTATGTGACAGGCTTTTATTATCCTGTTGTCCCAAAGGATCAGGCCAGGATAAGGGTGCAGATATCAGCCGCCCATGAAAAGGAGCACCTGGACAAATGTATAGCAGCCTTTGAAAAGGTGGGGAGGGAATTGGGCGTAATCAAATAGGATATTAAAAATCAAGCAGGCTTCTACCCTGTTAGGGAAAATGCCCTGCATGGCAAATCCGGAATTACCCCGGCATAGTTTATCCCGGGATCTGTTCTTATATATTAAGCTCCAGTTAATTCTGATCAGTTGCATAACAGGACTAAAAAACGTTCATCAAAATCTTACGGTCGAAAGATTGGGAAAAGGGCTGGTTGGAGCAAAAACCTGGCTATTTGATCATGTGGTTTCATGCTCTCTTCCATCCTTACCGTCTTTTATCTTAGTGTTTAAAATTCCAATGAGCCGCTCCAGATGCCGGTCTGTTACAGAACCGGCGGCTCCAATAAATCCGGCAGGAGGATCACCGCCTTCAAGCTTCCGGCCGGTCTCCACCATCTGCTGATAAAGTTCTTCCAGGCCAAGCATTATGAAAAGCGTCTTTGCTTTGTGCAACACATCCTCAAGTTGTACAACATCTCCCTGCTTCAGGGCATGTGAAAAATC
>SLGC01000332.1 GCA_007123885.1 Bacteroidales bacterium
GCTCGGATACCTGTACATGATGCATTTTGTCTCGGTACTGCCCAATGCCGCATCTTTTCATGAATTCAAAGGATTCAGCCAGCGATTTGAAATGGAATGTCCGACATCAAGCCTGGAAATTTATGAAAACGGGACGATAAAAGTGCCCACCGGATCCGGCCTTGGGGTGATCATTGACCCGGATTTTATCAAAAAACATGAAATTGTAAAAGCATAAACATTGTATGGAATAATATGTTATAACTTACCGGACCCGGACAATTCAGAGGGTATCATTAAAATTTGCTAACTTACAGATCATTAAAATGGAGCATCGATGCAGCTGGCCGGGCAATGACCCGCTGATGATTGAGTACCACGACCGTGAATGGGGAGTTCCGGTTCATAACGACCGGAAATGGTTTGAGTTTATCGTTCTTGATATCTTTCAGGCCGGATTGAGTTGGAGGACCGTTCTCCATAAGCGTGAAAACTTCCGCAGGGCATTTGATGATTTTGATTACGGGAAGATTGCCCTTTATGATGATGAAAAGATCAGGTATCTGCTGGCTGATCCCGGCATAATCCGCAATGTTATGAAGATTAACGCTGCCATCAATAACGCCGTGAAGTTTATTGAAATCGGGGAAGAATTTGGAAGCTTTGACAACTATATATGGCAGTTCACCGCAGGAGCGACCATTATAAACAAGTGGCGATCTTTGGCCGATATTCCCGCAACATCGGAGGAAAGCGACCGGATGAGCAAAGAGCTGAAAAAACGGGGATTCAAATTTACGGGATCTACAACTTGTTATGCCTTTATGCAGGCAGGCGGAATGGTGAACGATCATCTTGTCCATTGTTTCAGACACGCTGAGGTCGGGCTATATTAACAGGATCAAACAGTTACCGGATTAATACATTAGAAAAAATGAATGAGTCTGATAAACGTATGACAAACCCGGGGAATCCGGTTTAAACCCGAGATATTATTATGTCTGATGAAGTGATACGTGTCATTGAAACTATTGTCATGCTGGCTCTTGTAATTTTGAGCGGCATGGTAGTGCGAAAGATCAGACTACTTGACCAGCGTACGACGGAGAAATTAAGCAATTTTGTCGTTGATGTAGCGTTCCCGGCATTGGTTTTCACGTCGATGTTGCGAACCGTGGACGCCCAAATATTGGCTGACCACTGGCACCTGCCCGTTATTAGCGTGGTTATCATGCTTTTGGGTTTGTCAATCGGCTATTTTGCCCTGCCTTTTTTAACAAGGCACAGGAAGAGGGTTCACCGCGGGTCGATCGTATTCAGCATTGGAACCCCAAACTGGCTTTTCATTCCTCTCCCCATAGCTATAGCCTTGTACGGTGATGATGGAGAAATGGCTGTTTTACTTTTTAATGTGGGAGCACTTTTAGTATTTTGGAGTGTGGGTATCTGGATTGTAAAAGGAGGCAGGCCGGATCTGTCCACACTCCGGAATTTAGCAATGAATCCGGGGCTGCTGGCAACAGTTATCGGTATTTTCATCGCCTTACTATTTCCATGGACCCGCACACTTGAATATCTGGATGTAACTGATGCCGGCCCGGGACTTGCCGCCTCAAGCATTCTCGTTCAGGCTATGGCATATCTCGGTGACATTACAGTACCCTTATCGATGGTGGTCACCGGGTCGCAACTTGCCGGAGCAGGGATTCGGAATGCATTGAACCGGCACGTTATTGCCATTGCAGCAATTCGATTGGCAGCCGTTCCCGCCTTTATCATCATGATTTTATGGTTAGCCGGGATGGCTGGCATCAGAATGGCCTCATATATTCACACAATTGTTATCATAATAGCGTCAATGCCTGTGGCCGTAACTTGCTCAATAGTTGCTGAAAAGTATGGCGGAGATGTCAAACTGGTTTCCAGGGTCATATTTTTAAGCACTATTGCCAGTATTGTAACGGTACCTTTAATCGTCTGGATTGTCCGGACCATAGGGTTATGAATCCCCATGATACTGCGTCTCACAAAAAACGATGAATACAAGGGGATACATTCGGATGCAATGCCAGCATAACTTAAGTGCAAAATATATGCATGATTTACAATCTATAACCTAAGTTTATTCGAATGTAAAGCCTCCCGATTGTTACGATAGTCCGCCAAACTTCATGTAGTTAATTTTCTGGTCCTTAATTTATGGCTGATGATAAAAAGAATACCCGCGATCAGAAATGGCATTGTAACTAATAAAATGGGTGCAATTCCATGCCAGATAGATTCTCCTGGATTGTAATTTAATTTGAAAACAAAAGGGGTGAATCCAAGGCTGATCAATATAAGCAAAATCCCACCTGTCAACTCTCTCTTCCATGCCAGTAACAACACACCGATCAGGATAAAGGAAGGAATGAGGTGGATCAGGAATCCTGTAATCTGCTGCCAGAAGCTAAGACCGGGAGAGAATGAATCAGCAGCGAACAGACTGATAAAAAGTATAGCTGCAATGCACAGGGCACGGGGCCACCACTGAAATGATTCGGTTTTCATTTTGGTAAATTTTTGGTTATAATTCCGTGATGTATATCCATCAAAATTAGAGTAAAATCACTTTCAGTGAGAAAAAAAATAACACCTACCGAATGTTCTTTTCCTGTGGGCGGCATAAAGTCTCAAAAAATACTTCTACGTAACCCGGTGTGCCAGTTTTTTCATTTTTAATCGCAGGCTGTTGCTCACCACGCTCACGCTGCTGAATGCCATTGCGGCTCCCGCAACCATAGGGTTCAGCAAAAATCCGTTTACCGGGTAAAGTATCCCGGCCGCAATTGGAATTGCAATTATATTGTAGATAAAAGCCCAGAACAGGTTTTGCCTGACTGTTGTAACCGTATGTTTTGACAGTTTTATGGCCGTTGGGATCTTATTGAGATCGGACGAAATAATGGTCATCTTGGCCACATCCATCGCGATATCGCTGCCTTTCCCCATGGCTATGCTCACGTCTGCCTGGGCCAGGGCGGCGCTGTCGTTAATGCCGTCGCCCACCATGGCCACGATTTTTCCTTCAGACTGGAGTTTTTTGACAAATTCTGCCTTCTGCTCGGGCAAAACTTCCGCCCGGAAGTTGAGTACGCCGGCCTGTTTGGCAATGGCGGCGGCGGTGGTTTCATTATCGCCCGTGATCATGTACACATCGATCCCCATCTGCTGCATTCGATTTACTGCTTCTTTCGATGTTTCCTTTATACGGTCGGCAATGGCTACTACGGCCAGCGTTTTTTTGCTGTCGGCCAGCCATACCACTGTTTTCGATTCCCTGCTCCAGGAGGATGCTGCGTCCAGAAGATCCGTGCAGAACATAATGCCATTTTCTTCAAGCAGTTTTCTGTTTCCGACTATGTAGGACTCCCCTCCGGCGTTTGCCCTTGCACCCTTTCCGGTAATACTTTCAAAACCGGTTACAGGCGCCGAGACCAGATCTCCGAAGTGGGCTGCTATTGCTTCCGCCAGGGGATGTTCCGACTTTTGCTCTATGCCAAGCAGAACCTGTTTTGGCCTGTCATCGCCACCAAGCCATTCAATATCGGTTACCACAGGTTTTCCCTCGGTTATGGTCCCCGTTTTATCCAGGACCACCGCCGTTACTTTCCGCGAAAGCTCAAGACTTTCGGCATCCTTGATGAGGATCCCGTTCTCAGCCCCTTTGCCGACACCCACCATTATGGCAGTGGGAGTCGCCAGACCCAGCGCACATGGACAGGCAATAACCAGCACCGTGGCCGATGCTATTAGTCCCAGGGTAAATCCATTAACTGCATCAAGTGTGATCCAGGCAGCAAATGACAAAAGTGCAATGGCAATAACCACGGGTACAAAGACGGCGGCAATTTTATCCACCATTTTCTGAACCGGAGCCTTGCTGCCCTGGGCATCCCTTACCAGCCTTATGATTTGCGCCAACCTGGTTTCACCGCCGACTTTTTCCGCCCTGAAACGGAAGCTCCCTTTCTGGTTTATGGTGCCTGAGTATACCTTATCATTTTGGTTTTTGAAAACCGGGAGAGGTTCGCCGCTGAGCATGCTCTCGTCAACCCAGGAACTTCCTTCGGTTACCTGTCCGTCGACAGCAATTTTCTCGCCCGGGCGGACCAGGATAACGTCTTCTTTATTCACTTTTTCTATGGGAATGACTTTTTGTTGCCCACTGCCGTCAATTATGGTTACGGTTTTCGGCTGCAGTCCCATCAATTTCTTTATGGCCGAGGAAGTGTTTCCCTTTGCCTTTTCCTCAAGAAGCCTTCCAAGCAGTATAAATGCGAC
>SLGC01000198.1 GCA_007123885.1 Bacteroidales bacterium
ACTGAACTACCGGACCAAAATAATAAAGAACCTGCGGCTATTTTTTTACTTGCCGCAATTGGTGATGCAAAAATACAAGATATTTTTTATCTGCCAAACAAATGACTTCAGATTTTTTAAAATTATTGCTGCCTTTCAAATATGCTGAAATGAACACTTCCGTACTTTCTGAGCTCACGGAATCCGGGGAATTGGGAGAAATCATGATCAGCTCCGTGTTCAAGAATGAACCAGCCGCCGGGTTGCAGTATATTGCGGCTGAATATGATATGGGGAAGCTGGTCAATTTCTTTCTTATCATAGGGCGGATCTGCGAAAATTATATCATAGGTTCGTTCGGTTCGCTCCAGGAACCGGAAAGCATCCGTCCGGATAGGCGTTAAGTTATTGTACTCAAGTTCTTTTGCCGTTTTCTGAATGTATGCATGATACCGGAGATGTATTTCCACGGAATCGACCGAACTGCCCCGGGAGGAAAACTCATAGGATATACTGCCTGTTCCGCTGAAAAGATCAAGAACATTCAACCCTTCAAAATCAAAGTAATTGCTTAGTACATTAAAAAGGTTTTCCTTGGCAAAATCGGTAGTGGGCCGTGCCTTGAAGTATTTGCCGGGATAGAGCCGCCTGCCTTTATGGGTTCCGCTTATGATACGCACAATTTCAGGTTGAAAAGATTTAAAAACCGGTGATGATCGGTTTCGTTAAAAGTGTAGCTGTATGTAAAATGTTCGCTTTGTTTTTCAAGCCTTATTTTCCCTATATATGATTTAAGCAGATCATAAACGGTAGATTTCCTTGAAATTTCCCCGGCCAGGAAAAGAGGGACCCCGGCAGTATCAAGCTTAAGCTGGTCATATACATAAAGTATAAAGTAAATCAAATCACTATCTTCCTTCCAGGGAAAAGTATTGCACAACAAAAGTTCTTCACCGCTGATAACCGCCACATCGATATTGTTGCCATATGTATTTGCAACAACAGTTGCCATATGATCCTTTCCGCCGTGATTAATCAGGCAATGTTCTATAAATGGGGTAACATGGTGAAAAAAGGTTACATTTTTGCAAGATCTGTAAATTATATTTGAAAGCTCGGAAGGAATGACAAAAATGTTGTAGGCATCTATGCCTTGTAAAGCATTATAATTGATCTCATCCAGGTCATCAAGGACCTGGTTGAATTCAAAGTAGCTCCTCAGGCAATCCCTCTTGAACAACGGACCGGGGATCAGGGTATATTTCGGAGATTGCCAGGAAAAATAAACGGACTTGTACTCCCGGGCCAGGAATTCATCATTTTTATGTATGCCGGCAATCTTATCTTCAAGCATCACAGGTGTCATCCCATCGGGAAACTGGATGTGCTTCAGAAGAATATATTTGTTTCTCAATGGATCCAAAATCAAAAAAGAATATCCATTCAGGCCTGCCTGAATGGATATATGATAATTTTTCGTCTGGTTGATGTCGAGTGTCTCGTCAATAAGAACAATATCCATACCGGGGGGATTATTCCCAATTACCAGCATTGTTGGTGGTCTCCGTCAGGGATCCCACACGAAGTCCGGGAAACTGGTCTCTTCTTGACCGCTCATCATTCATATTTATAACAAGCTGGCGGTTAAGGCCATGGAGTAATACATCGTTATGGACATGGGCTTCAAAAACTTTCACGGCAAGTCCGGATCCCGTCATAACTTCACCGGCTCCCAGGAAAAATTCCTCTCTCCCGCCGGTATATGGAACATAGCGCAGCGAATCAATTATATAGTTGGCCGTGAAAAGGGAATCCCTTACACTTACCCTGATGGTATCCCTGATAATCTCCTCATCAGCAACCTCAGCATCCTCATCCTCGAAACCTATGGCCATGACGACGCGGAATGAGTCATATTTTACAAAATCAATGAGAGTATCAAAACTTCCTGTAAATTCCCCGTAAACAGAACGGTATGCCAGCTGGGCTCTCCTTATATCCTTCAACCTTTCTATTGTCCTGTTATATCGTGCCCTTTGTTCCTGCTGGAACCTGATAGGCTGCATGATACTGTCATAGAGCATGTATCCCAGTGCAACGATGGCCAGTGAAAGAAAAATCTGTATTACTGTTTTCATCCTTATAAATTAAAAGTTAGAAAATTTATTATACAACTTAATTTATTAAAACAACCCGGTTCTGTTAAATTCCGGCGAATTCCCGCTGTCAAAATACTGTAAAGGGGAATCGTATAACAATTGTTTAACGGTCCGGTAAGCTTGTTTTATTGTTCAAATCAAATATTATCTTAATGCCGGAGCCGTTTTAAAATATGCCAGTCTTTTATACTAAATGTTGAAACTTTTGCTCACTGCAGATTTTTAAAGATCTTTCCATCTCTTTTTATTTGCAGGATTTAATTTTATGTTTGAGGGCAAATTTATAAAAAAAATACATTTATTCCTGAAAAATTCTGATAAATACATAAAATGTTAAAAAATCATATTATCAACGTTTTAACCGAACAACTGGTACATTCTCCCACCGGAAGCCAGAAGTCTCTTATAGATCTTATTCCCGGTTTCATTACCGGTGATTCAAATAAAGATATTCTCCTGGTAAAAGGATTTGCAGGAACAGGAAAAACTTCTGTCCTCGGGGCCCTGGTCAGGACCATGAAAATAATGAAAACCAATGTGGTGCTTCTCGCTCCCACCGGAAGGGCAGCCAAGGTATTATCTTCCTATTGCAGGCACATTGCATGGACCATACATAAAAAAATCTACAGGCAAAAAGCATCTACCGATGGCATGGGTAAATTCATCCTTGACAGGAACCTGCACAAAAATACCCTGTTTATAGTAGATGAGGCTTCAATGATATCCAATCAGATTTTCGAAGGCGACATCTTTGGAAGCGGACGACTTCTGGATGATCTTATACAGTATGTATATGAAGGGAATAATTGCAGGCTCCTGCTGGTTGGGGATACGGCACAGCTTCCCCCTGTACACCTTGATATCAGTCCCGCACTGGACAGCGAATATCTGAAAGGATTTGGCCTGAGCGTGCTGGAAATATTCCTGAGTGAAATACTGAGGCAGGCAGAAGATTCAGGCATCCTTTTCAATGCCACGGATATACGACATATCATATCCGGTTCCGGCCATAATATGCCGCATATAATTCTTGATGATTTTACTGATATTGAAAGAATAAACGGCACCGACCTGCTCGGGAAGATAACGGATTCCTATGATTCTGCCGGTATTGAGGAAACTATTGTTGTTACCCGCTCGAACAAGAAGGCAAATCAATATAACAAAGGGATCAGGAACATGATCCTTTACAGGGAAGAAGAGCTGGCACCCGGCGACCTGCTGATGGTTGTAAAAAACAACTACTTCTGGTTACCTGAAAACGAATCGGCCGATTTTATTGCCAACGGAGACATCATTGAGATAATCAGGATAAGGCGCTATCAGGAGATGTACGGATTCAGGTTCGCCGATGCGCTTGTTAAATTCACAGATTACAGGAACATGGAACTGGAGGTCAAGCTGCTTCTGGATACCGTTTATTCGGAAAAGGCATCACTGACGGGCGAACAGAACAAAATACTGTTCCAGAATGTTATAGAAGATTATGCTGATATTTCAAACAGACGAAAACGTTTGGAAAAGATAAGAACCAATCCCTGGTTCAATGCCCTTCAGGTGAAATTTGCATACGCTGTCACCTGTCATAAGGCCCAGGGCGGACAATGGAAGAATGTATTTATAGATCAGGGATATATCAGGGAAGAGATGGTGAATACAGAATATCTCCGTTGGCTGTATACTGCCTTCACACGTTCAACAAGCAAATTGTACCTGGTAAATTTCGACGACAGTTTTTTTTCCTGAAGAATCGGCTGTTCTTTCCGTTGCCAGGCACTACCGGCAGAATGGAACCTCTTTTTGGGATTGTTCATACTAATTGAAACCCGGCGGTCGTTTTGTAATAGCCGAAACCGGAAAACAGCCCGTGCAACCTTCCGGGCGGTTTTCCCATCTGATATGTAATAGGCAACGTTTATGATGAGAGAATATATATAAATACTATTTTTGCTAAAATATTTTCACATGTGCAAGCCATTCATTCTTCCATTAGTATTCTTTCTGTTTATATTTTCCTGTGATGAAAAAGAGGACGTCCGTCTTGGGCCCAAAGAAATAAAGCTTTCGGCCCAACAGGTTGAAATTATTGAAGGTGCAAACCGTTTTGGTCTTGACCTTTTCAGGGAAATTCTCGACAGCGAACCCGCAGATGAAAATGTGTTCATCTCCCCGCTTAGCGTTCATCTTGCACTCTCTATGGCCTGGAACGGAGCCAGGGAAAAAACATCGGAGCAAATGGCCGCTGTCATGAATTATCCTGACCATGACCAGGAGGAAATAAATTCTTCCATCAGTAAACTGATCAACGATCTGTTATCGGTCGATCCCGGCATTGAAACCGGAATAGCCAATTCAGTATGGTACCGGCAGGGATTTAATGTGGAAAGGAATTTTCTGGATATAGTAAGTGAATACTTCGATGCCCTGGTAAAAGATCTTGATTTTGATGACCCCTCCTCAGTGGATGTGATCAACGGCTGGGTAGCCGATAAAACCAGGAACAGGATCGAAGGGATAGTCGACCGGATCGACCCTGATCATGTCATGTTCCTTATAAATGCCATCTATTTCAAAGGGATATGGTCGACCGAATTTGTCCCTGAAGAAACCCGTGAAAGACCTTTTTATCTTTCCCCCGGAGAACCAGTAGATGTTTTAACAATGGAAACAGAGGGGGAATTCGGTTATACAGAGCGTGACGGGTACAGGGTAGTGGAACTTCCTTACGGGAGGGGCAATTACAGCATGCTTCTGTTCCTGCCGGATGAGGATGTGGGAACAGGAGGGATGCAGCAAAGGCTGACAGCCGAGGAATGGAAAAGTCTGACCTCTGTCCCTGAAAGCAAAAGGAATGTCAATATCAGGCTTCCCAGGTTTAGCTTTGAATACGAAACTGTTCTGAATGTTCCTTTATCCAATCTTGGCATGAAGGATGCGTTTGTGCCCCGGGTTGCAGATTTTTCAGGGATCAGCAGAAATGATGATCTCCATGTTTCCAGGGTGAGGCATAAATCATTTGTAGAGGTTAATGAGGAGGGTACCGAAGCTGCTGCTGTCACTTCGGTTGAAATAAGAGTCGTATCCTATGATCCTGATGAGAAGCCCGTGACCCTTTTCCATGTGGACCGCCCCTTTTTAATGGTAATAAAAGAGAAGTATACAAATTCCATTGTATTTACAGGAAGAATTTCCAACCCGATCTAACAGGCTGACTTGTTATTCTTCCCTGCCTATCAGTTATCCTCCCGCCTGCCCGGATTTTTCAAGGATTGGCACCGGGGCCTGAAACTTATAATTTCAAGCCGGTGAACTGAAAAACCCTGCAATCTGCTATACAGGTATGAAAATCCACCGGCATGAAACCGGGTGCCAGCGACCAGTGCACCGCTTCACCGGCAATTAGTCCCCTATTATCTTGATCAGCAACCTCTTTCTTCTTTTTCCATCAAATTCACCATAGAAGATCTGTTCCCATGGTCCGAAATCCAGCCTTCCTCCCGATATGGCCACGACCACCTCCCTTCCCATAATGGTCCTTTTCAAATGAGCATCGGCATTATCTTCAAAACCATTATGCCTGTATTGTGAATGAGGATGTTCGGGGGCCAGCTTCTCGAGCCACACTTCAAAATCCTGATGTAACCCTGATTCATCATCATTGATAAAAACACTGCTGGTAATATGCATGGCATTGCACAGCAGCAGTCCTTCCTTAACACCACTTTCGGCAAGGCATTCTTCAACCGAAGGAGTGATATTGATCAATTGTCTGCGGGTTTTTGTCTCAAACCACAACTCTTTTCTGTATGACTTCATCTAAATATAGTTTAGAATTTGTATCAGTACCCTCATATCCGGTCAGGATGTAAATATGCAGGATATCATTTTACATCAAGGTCCTTTATGATGTTGTCGATCTTTTTCAAAAGGTCGTTATTGACAGTCTGGTAATCTTCCTTCCGCTCAAGCTTGCCGCTGACACCTATATAAAATTTTATTTTAGGTTCTGTTCCGGAGGGGCGAATTGAAATGGTTGTTTTATCCTGAAGGAAGAATTGCAAAACATTGGCTTTTGGAAGATCAATATCTTTTCTCAATTCACTGAGGGTATCAAATGATTTCTGCTTGAGATAATCATTAACCTGCATAACGCGGGATCCGTTTATTGTACCCGGCGATGAATTCCGGAAACGTTCCATCATGGCCTCGATCTCGTCGGCACCGCTTTTCCCTTTTTTTACAATGGAAATCATTGATTCCTTATAGAAACCGAATTCCCGGTAAAGCTCAACCAGCATTTCAAAAAGTGTCATGCCCCGGTCTTTTGCCCATGAGGCAGCTTCAGCTATAAGCGCACAGGATAAGACGGCATCCTTGTCACGCACGAAATCCCCGACCAGGTATCCATAACTTTCCTCGAACCCGGCTATGAATTTTTTGGTACCTTCATTCATCCTGATCAGGCCGGCAATATACTTGAACCCCGTCAGCACATCATGACATTCTACCTGGAATTTTGATGCAATTTCTGAAAGAAGTTCGGTGGTAACAATGGTTTTAACAATATACTCATTCCCCTTTAATCCAAACACATCCTTCCATCTTTCAAGAACATAATAGAGCAGCACCGATGCAATCTGATTCCCGTTTAAAAGTATGAACCTGTTGTCAGTATCCCTCACGGCTATCCCAACCCGGTCGCCGTCCGGATCTGTGCCCATTACCAGGTCGGCACCTGTTTGCTCACCCTTTTCCAGGGCCATTGCAAGAGCGGCTGCTTCTTCCGGATTTGGCGACTCTACAGTCGGAAAATCCCCATCGGTATTATCCTGTTCGGGAACACGAACAATATCTTCAAATCCGAACATCTTTAGCGCTCTTGGAATCATATTCACTGTTGAACCGTGTATTGGGGTGAACACTATTTTCAGATCCTTCTTTTTTTCCTCCACATCGGATGACATGGACATTTTCTGCACCCGCGCCAGGTAACCAAGATCGATCTCTTCACCTATCATTTTCAGTCTGCCGGGATTGGCATCCCTCTTTACCTGGCTGATGTTTGTGATCTTCTGCACTTCAGCAATAATATTAATGTCATGTGGTGCAATTATCTGACCACCATCTTCCCAGTATACCTTATATCCGTTGTATTCCTTAGGGTTGTGCGAAGCGGTTATAACCAGCCCCGACTGGCAATGCAGATGCCTTACGGCAAAAGAGAGTTCAGGAGTCGGGCGCATATCGTCAAACAGATAAACATCGATGTCATTTGCAGTAAATATATTGGCTGCCGTTTCAGCAAATAGCTTGCTGTTGTTACGATTGTCATACGCTATGGCAACCCTGACGGAATCAAGGTGAGAGAACTGCCTTAGCAGGTAATTGGCAAGTCCCTGGGTGGCCATGCTGACAGTATATACATTCATCCTGTTGGTTCCGGCACCCATGATACCCCTTAATCCTCCCGTGCCAAATTCAAGATTACGGTAAAAAGCATCCACAAGCTCATTCTTCGATCCTTCAAGCATGGATCTCACCTGTTTCCTTGTTGTTTCATCATATTCATCACCAAGCCATTGCCTGGCCCGTATATCTACTGTTTCATAAAGTTCCTTATTGTCCATGATCTTCAATTTAATTTCCTTTTCTGAATTTCAACCCAACTTATCGATACAGTTTTGCAGACTGCTGCGCCAGTGAGGTATTGTCATTGATAATTCATTTTTGATTTTGCTTTTATTAAGTACACTATAATATGGCCGCTTTGCAAGTGTAGGATATTCAGGTGTTTCAACAGGGATTATACGGCAGTTCCTTCCGGTAAGCCTTAGAATTTCAATGGCAAAATCATACCAGCTGCAAACACCTTCATTGCTGTAATGGTAAATTTTACCGGCAAACCTGTTATTTCCTCCTGTTGCAATGGTGGCAATATCAAGCAGGACTATGGCCACATCTCTTGCGTAGGTGGGAGTTCCTATCTGGTCATACACAACCTTGATTTCATCCTTTTCCTCTCCAAGCTTAAGTATGGTATTGAAAAAATTTTTACCCCGGGATGAATAGAGCCAGGAAGTGCGGACTATTGTACCAAGTTCGTATTGCAATACATGATTCTCTCCCTGCAGCTTGCTTCTTCCATAAGCGGATACCGGATTTGCAATATCATCCTCCCTGTAGGGGATATAATTGGCACCATCAAAAACGTAATCAGAGCTTACATGAATAACGGGAATTTTATATTTGGCCGCTTCATGAACCAGGCCTTCAACCGCTGAAGCATTGACCATGGTAGCCATATCCGGTTCCGATTCTGCCTTATCAACATTTGTATAGGCAGCACAATTGATTATGCAATCGATACTGTTGCTGTCCACAAACAGCTTTACCTTGTCCCTGTCGGTAATATCCAGGTTTTTTCTGCCGGTGTGAAAATATTTATGTATCTTGTATTTGTGTGTATATGCCAACCCCCGGATCTCATGGCCAAGCTGGCCGCTCGATCCTGTTACCAGTATATTTTTCATTCCTTTTTGAATTTCATTCATTTCCATCTTCCTGTGCAAAGTTCATTTCAGCATCTGCAAATAAAGGCGCTTTCTTGTCCTTTTCCGAAACCAGTGCCTCGTGAGGGTCTATTCCCCAGTCAATTTTAAGCCGGGGATCGGAATAAAGTATTCCCCTCTCGAATTCCGGATTATAGAACTCATCACATTTGTAAAGAATCGTGGCACTACTGCTGATAACCCTGAACCCGTGAGCACAGCCTTTGGGAATTATAACCTGGAGCTTGTTTTCTGAAGTTACCTCTATCCTGCTCCAGGTACCGAAGGCGGGAGAATTTTTTCTCAGATCTACAACCAGATCAAAGATGGCGCCATCCAGCACCCGCAGTAATTTGGTCTGTGCATGGGGATTGAGCTGGTAATGAAGGCCTCTTATGACATTTCCTGCTGAACGGGATTCATTATCCTGTACAAACCGGAAATCAATTCCGTGTTTCCGGTAGAGCCTCTCATTATAGCTCTCATAGAAGTAACCTCTGGCATCTTCATAAATACCGGGCTTAATAATCAATAATCCGGGAATCCGGGTATCAGTAACATCAATCATAATTTCTGTTCCAACTATAGGTATGCAAATCAGCTGCTAAAATGAATTATCCCGTTTAAGTTCGCCTGCTACTTTTAAAAGATATTTGCCGTAACTGCTGTTATCAAGTTTTCCGGCATTTTCAAGGAGTTTCGCGCGGTTTATAAAGCCCTTTTTAAAAGCTATTTCTTCAAGACACGCTATTTTCAATCCCTGCCTTTGTTCGATCGTATGAATAAAATTTGAAGCCTGCAACAGACTTTCATGGGTTCCTGTATCAAGCCAGGCCATTCCCCTGCCCAGCAATTTGACCCTCAAAGCGGACTCTTCAAGGTATAGCCTGTTAAGATCCGTTATTTCAAGTTCACCCCGCGCCGAGGGAGTGAGTTTTTTTGCTTTTTCAACGACATCATTTCCATAGAAATAGAGTCCGGTTACAGCATAATCGGATTTAGGTTTTTCAGGTTTTTCTTCAATACTGATCACATCACCACTGTCATCGAATTCCACCACACCATACCTTCCCGGATCATTGACAAGATATCCGAAAACAAGCGCACCGGTCGATAATCCTGCTGCTTCTGTAACAATTCTGCTTAACCCGTAGCCATAGAAAATATTATCACCAAGGATCAGGCACACCGGTTGATCGCCAATAAAACCCTCACCCAGCAGGAATGCCTGCGCAAGTCCCCCGGGGTGAGGTTGTTCGACATAAGAGAACTCCAGTCCGAACTGACTTCCGGTTCCCAGAAGATGCCGGAAAACCGGCAGATCATGCGGAGTGGAAATTATAAGTATCTCTCTAATACCTGCAAGCATAAGTACTGAAACAGGATAATAGATCATTGGTTTATCATAAACCGGCAATAACTGTTTTGAAATACTGTGGGTTACCGGGTGCAGCCGGGTCCCTGCACCTCCTGCAAGTATGATTCCTTTCATAATTAATATTTAGATCAAATCATTGGTCTGATGTATTATGGTGAAAAACATGATCAGGGACGGTTATTGTACATGTCTTACGCAGGAAATAAATTTAGTCCTTTATTACATTATACAATAAAACTCTAAATATGTTTACCGAACAACTTTCTGAAATATCTTATGGTTTTTTCAAGTCCATCGTCAAGATCTATAAAGGGCTCCCAGTTTCCGAGCACCTGTTTTGCCAGGCTGATATCGGGTCTTCTTTTAACAGGATCATCGCTTCTTGCCGGTGAAAAGGTAATTTTGGAATCCGAACCGGTCATCCGTATGATCTTCTCTGCAAGCTCCAAAACAGAAACCTCCTGGGGATTACCGATATTAACAGGACCTGTAAAATCATCAGAAGTATTCATTGTTCTTATCATTGCCTCGATAAGATCGCTGATATACTGGAAGCAACGGGTCTGCGAACCATCACCGTGAATGGTTATATCCTCGCCTTTTAACGCGTTAACTATAAAATTGGATACTACCCTGCCGTCATTCGGCTGCATACGTGGCCCGTATGTATTAAAAATCCTGACTATCTTTATTCTGACTTTGTTCTGTATATGATAATCCATGAAAAGGGTTTCAGCACATCTTTTACCTTCATCATAACAGGACCGTTCACCTACAGGATTTACATAGCCCCAATAGTCTTCCTGTTGCGGATGCACCCTGGGATCACCGTAAACTTCACTTGTAGAGGCCTGCAAAATCCTGGCTTTTTTCCTTTTGGCCAGACCCAGCATATTTATCGACCCCATTACAGAAGTTTTTACTGTCTTGATTGGATTGTGCTGGTAATGGACAGGTGAGGCAGGGCAGGCAAGATTATATATTTCTTCAATCTCGCTGAAATAAGGCATGATTATGTCATGTCTTACAAGTTCAAAATAGGGATTTTCGATAAGGTGGACAATATTCCTCTTTGAACCGGTAAAATAATTATCAAGGCACAGTACCTCATGACCTTCATCAAGAAGCCTTTCGCAAAGATGCGAACCTATAAAACCAGCACCGCCGGTGACCAGTATGCGTTTCATTTTATGTTATTTATGGTTTTGCTGCACATGGCAACCTGGTTATATTCTGTTACATCTGCCACAGTCCGGCAAATCCGGTGCCTGCATAACGATTATTATCGATCTGTAATCAAGTTAGCAAAATAATCAACTCATTCCCTTTTTACATCGGGTCAGCTCAATCCTGGTAATCATCACTCAGATCGAGAATCTCAATCAGCCGGAATTCAGTAGGATGGCTTTCGGCCTGGAGCGCTATATATCCTTCCCTGAGAGGCTCTCTGGTATCAGAAAGCTGCAGGTGAGTATATGTTAAAACAGTATCATTTTCGATTATATGATGAACGATGGAATCACCAAAGACATGCAATTCGACTGTCACCCACTGATCACCGTGAAAAGTCGGTCCCCGGGAAGTTATACAATGTTCGGTTCTCAATTCACCGTCGATAACTACATGCGTACCCGGTGTGCACACACTGAAATTGGGACGTTCACCCTCACCTGCCCCGCCCAGCAACTGGGCTTCCACAGATACCGGGAAGTCCTGGTCTGTTTCCATGGTTTCGGGTGACTGGCTATGGAACATGATGCCATTATTGCGGAATGCCCAACCCGGACCATTTTCAACTTGCTCGCCAACAAAACGGTATTCAACCCTTAGCTGGTAATGGGAAAAGGGTTCTTTGTAGAAAATATGCCCGAATTTACCATCAAAGGTTTCGTATTCATCATATGATATTTTTAGCAATCCGTCTTCAACCCTGAAAGTGTTTTTATGGTTGTCATTAAGCTCAAATCCCCTGATCTTGATATTCCAGTCATCAAGGTCTTCGCCATTAAAAAGAGCCACCCATTGCCTCTCGGGTAATTCTGCACATGATACCATTAGCAGCAAAAAGGCAACAAAAGAGAAAATGCCGGAAACTTTGTAATTATTTTTCATTTTTGCTTAATCATTTTTTTAAGAACTTTTAATGAACGATAGGGGGTATCCCAACAAAATCAGGGAAAAAAACAACACAAAGATATGCTAAAATTAGAAATTGTACTAAATTAGTGTTTTTATAACTTAAAAGTAAACCATTATAAATCAATTTTTTTAGGGCAACAATTGAATTAATTAAACAAATTTATTTACTTTTGCATCTTTCACTTTTTAACAAAACATAATGTCTAACCTATTAATTTTTAGCAATTTTGCATTTTAATTATGACAGAAAACGAAAAGAAAAACACAGGCAATGATGAGCTGAAAAGCCGGAGTGCAGATAAAGATGATCAGACACGGAAGAACGTCGATGAATCTGCGGAACAACCCGGCAGGGAAGAGGAAACAGAGAAGAAATCTGAAACTACTTCACAGACGCAGGAAGATCAAAATGAAATAAAAGATGAAGCTGAAACCCAACAGGACCCTGTAACTCCGGTTCCTGAACAGGAAATGCCGGAAGGCGACAAAGAGCCTGTTACAGAGGGAGGCGAAAGACCATTTACCTCGGCAGAAAAAGAGCCGGTAGAAGTAACTGGTAAATCAATTGCAGCCGAAACAGGATCTCCTGATACTGAAAGCATTAAAGAGGAAGTTCAGATAGTCGACACGGCTGAATCCACGCCGGTAAAGGAAACTGAAACTGAACCCGGGGATTTTGACTGGGACAACCTGGAAGAGACTTCAGAATTTTTATCAAAGGATGAAAGGGCAAAATATGAGGCCATGTATGATGAAACCCTCTCCACCATAAATGTGAACGAGGTGGTTGATGGTACGGTCATATCGATGAACAAACGGGAAGTTGTTATTAACATAGGATATAAATCGGAAGCTGTTATCAGTCTGAGTGAATTCCGGTATAATCCTGACCTTAAGCCGGGCGATACTGTTGAAGTTTATGTAGAGAGCCAGGAAGATAAAAAAGGACAGCTTGTTTTATCACACAAAAAAGCCCGTGCCCTGAGATCATGGGACAGGGTGAATACCGCACTGGACAATGATGAAATTATTAAGGGGTACATCAAATGCCGCACAAAAGGAGGAATGATCGTAGATGTATTCGGCATAGAGGCCTTCCTTCCCGGGTCACAGATAGATGTAAAGCCCATCCGCGATTACGATGCATATGTGGGAAAAACTATGGAATTCAAGGTTGTCAAGATCAATCATGAATTTAAGAACGTTGTTGTTTCACATAAAGCCCTTATCGAGGAAGAGCTTGAACAACAGAAAAAGGAGATCATTGCTAAACTGGAAAAAGGGCAGGTTCTTGAAGGGACCGTCAAAAATATCACCTCATACGGGGTATTTATTGATCTTGGCGGTGTTGATGGTCTTATCCATATAACCGACCTTTCCTGGGGAAGAGTTAACCATCCCGAGGAGATAGTGGAACTCGACCAGAAACTTAATGTAGTGATACTTGATTTTGATGATGCCAAAAAGAGGATTGCCCTGGGCATGAAGCAGCTTACTCCTCATCCCTGGGATTCACTCGACCCCGAGTTGAAGGTTGGAGACAGGGTAAAAGGCAAGGTTGTGGTAATGGCCGATTATGGTGCTTTCGTTGAAATAGCGCCCGGCGTTGAAGGCCTTATCCATGTTTCTGAAATGTCATGGTCACAACATCTTCGAAGTGCCCAGGAATTCATGAAAGTTGGCGATGTCATTGAAGCTCAGATTCTTACACTTGACCGCAATGAAAGGAAAATGTCTCTCGGCATCAAACAACTTAAACCCGATCCATGGGATAAAGTAGAAGAAAAATATCCTGTAGGTTCGAAACATTTTGCAAAAGTCCGCAATTTCACCAATTTCGGAGTATTTGTTGAGATTGAAGAGGGAGTTGACGGATTGATCCATATATCTGATCTTTCATGGACAAAAAAGGTCAAACACCCGGCTGAATTTACAGCAATAGGGGAAGATATTGAAATAGTAGTTCTTGAAATCGATAAGGAGAACCGCCGTCTGAGCCTCGGTCACAAACAACTTGAAGAGAATCCCTGGGATGTATTTGAAACCGTTTTCAGCCCGGATTCGATTCATGAGGGAACCATAACCGAGGTATTTGACAAGGGAGCCCTGGTTGCTTTGCAGTATGGGGTCGAAGGATTCGTTTCAACAAAGCACATGGTTAAAAAGGACGGTACGCTGGCTAAAATTGATGAAAAGCTTCCGTTTAAGGTCATTGAATTTTCAAAAACAGCCAAACGCATTATACTCTCACATACCAGGGTCAATGAGGAAGAGGCTGCCACAGGAAAGGAACAGGATCCCAGAAAATCAAAGCCGGCACAGCAGTCTACCCAGAAAACCATTCGCAAGATGAAGACGAATCTGGAGAAGACGACATTTGGAGATATCTCGGAACTTGCATCTTTGAAGGAGGAAATGGAAGAAAGCAGGAAGCCCGGCAAGAAAGATGATGCGGAAAAAGATTCCGATGTAAAAGATAAATCTGAAAAGGATCCCGATGTAAAAGACAAATCTGAAAAGGATCGCGATGTAAAAGATAAATCTGAAAAGGATCCCGATGTAAAAGATAAATCTGAAAAGGATCCCGATGTAAAAGACAAATCTGAAAAGGATCCTGAGGAAAAAGATAAATCTGAAAAGGATCCTGAGGAAAAAGATAAATCTGAAAAGGATCCTGAGGAAAAAGATAAATCTGAAAAGGATCC
>SLGC01000200.1 GCA_007123885.1 Bacteroidales bacterium
AGTTTTTCTTTGCCAGATTACGGATTAATTCATCGAAAAACCCCCAGTATTTATCCTTTATGGAAGAACGTTTTGCACCTTTCCACCCGGAATTTTCCATTATGGTAAATCTTTCGAAACTCTCCCGTGATTCCTTGCCGTTATTAATGACCCTAAATGATATATTGCCTAATTTTTTTAAAGAATTATTTGACCTTCTGAGGTTTCCAATGAATTTTTTCGAAAGGCATTTCCTGAAATTACAAAAACTTCCTTCAATTCGGATTATTGAAGCGTTACGATAAGGGTAAGATATGGCAGACATTCCATGAAAGTCATTGAGTATTTTCAAAGTTTCGGACCTATAGGAGATCCGCATTTGCAGCCTGATCACTCTCGGGTAAATACCATTCAGGTAGTTTGTAAATAATTGAATAACCCGTTTCCCATAGTTTTCCCTGAATAAAAAATCGACTGCCATTGTATGATTGTCGCGAGGAGTACGCAGCATTAAATATCTCTTCATCAGAAAACTGTACTCCCTTGCCAGAAGGGGAAGAACGCCGACAAGATCATCATTTTCAAAGGCAAAAAGACAAAACCATGATTCGCCCTCTTTCAAACAAGTTTTCAAATATGATGAAATCCAGGCATGAGTCATTACAGGATGCTGTTGCTTTGCATTAATTGCCAGCATATCCCATGATTCTGCATAGTTACCAATCTCATTGAATTTACAGGCCATTTTAACCCGTAGATTCTCATCCGGATTGTTCGCATTATTAATAATATGCATATTATCTGCCGGTATCATATTAATCTGGCTAATCAGAATGAGTTGAAATTTACAGTTAATATATCAAATAAATTACAAAATTTATCATAACCCTATGGGAGTTTCGTCAGCGCAATCTCAGCATTGGCCAAAATAGGTTAATAATTTCTGAATATTAACTGCCGGGTTATCAAAATTTTTGTATCTTTCATATAAGACTGGGCTTGAACGTAATTTTCATCTTCCCTTTTTAGAAAATTTTTGAATCCAATATTCCCGTGAACATCTGAGCGGGAATAAGATGTGACTGAGAGGGCGAAGCAATAGCTATACTGCAACAAAGTTCAGAATACGCAGAAATCCACTTTCAACACACCTAATGGCCAAAACGATACTGATTTGTGCTTATCCATACCTTCGATCATTCAGCAAACATTTACAATATATGAATACTTTTTTTGGCATTATCAAACCAACTATCCGGTCATTTTCGTTGCCGGCTTTAACAATTTTTTTAGTTTTATGCTCCTGCACTCCGCAGGGAAGACTTACATACCTGCGGGACCGAAATACATACGGGGATGAATTGCCGGTTCCGCTGAAGGAATACCGGCTTAAGCCCGGCGATATCCTTCATGTGAGGATTATGTCGGCCGACTCAGGTACCGATGAAATTTTCAATCTTGATGATACCAGGAGAACTGTGACCCGAACCGCTGCAGTCGGCGATCCGTATATGTTTCTTTATGGTTACACTATTAACAGCCTCGGGGATATTCAACTCCCGGTTATTGGCAATGTGCAGCTTGCAGGTCTCAGCCTGAAAGAGGCCCACGACAGGATACAGGAAGGGGCAATGGAATATATCATCGATGCTACGGTATCGGTAAAAATAGTTAACTTTTCAATAACGGTGCTGGGGGAGGTGAGAAACCCCGGAAGCTTTTATATCTATGACCATGATTTTTCCATTTTGAGTGCTCTGGGATTAGCGGGGGATCTGACCGATTATGGCAATCGAAAAGTGCATTTAGTGAGACGTACAGATGAAGGAATAACATTACACAGGGTGGATATCACTGACCGGGGATCATTAACTACAGAGTTTTATTATCTGCAGCCAAATGATCTGATTTATGTAGAGCCATTGCTTGCCAAGCGGTTCGGATTTGCACAGTTTCCTTTCGGTGTTTTTTTCTCAGCGATATCAACAACAATATTATTAATCAGTTTTATAAGGTAACAAATGCATACCATAAATAATACAAATCACAGTCCTGTCTACGAAGACAGTTTGGATGTCAGAAAACTGATGTTAAAATGCCGTCCTTACTGGTTTGTGCTCCTGTTGGGCCTGGTACTGGGTCTTGCAGGTGCATTTGTAGTCAATACACTCAAAGAACCGGTTTATCTTGTAAACTCCACGCTGCTCATCCATGAGGGCCGGGCTAATATGCCTTTTATGCGCGATATGGATATTCCCAATAACCAGGCCAATTTGTATAATCAGGTTACAGTACTGGAATCACGGACAATGATAGACTCAGCACTTGCAAATATGGATGTAGCAGTTAGCTATTTTGAGGCAGGAAATGTTTTCGGTTTATATCCCCGTATGGAGATATATAATAACACGCCGTTTCGTGTAAGTTTCGATGAGAATCATCCTCAGCTCTTTGGTGAAGTATTTACACTTACAATATTAGACGAAAACTGGTACATGTTGTCTGAAGTAAAGGGCGTGAAGGATTTTGATGAAAATAATCAATATTTTTTCGGACAAAAGGTGCAGGGAAAAAGTTTCTCATTCACGATAAATATGATCGAGCCATTTGGGAGTCGGCATAAGGGTAAATCCTACCAGTTTGTAATCAACGATATGTCCCGGCTATCGAGTGCTTACAAAGGTCCTCTCATTGTGGAGCCGCTGTTTCCCGAATCTTCTGTATTCAATGTATCGTTTAAAGCCACATGCCGGCAAAGAGCAATTGATTTTGTAAATACACTTACAAATACTTTTATTCAGCAAAACCTTCAGGCGAAGAATCACTTTGCACAAAACACTGTTTTGTTCATAGAAAACCAGATTGCCCTTACAGCCGGTAATCTTAATGCAACTGAAGGAAGGCTGCAGAGCTTCAGGGAAAGGGAACAGCTAATCGACATCGGTTCACTGGCAGCGCAGCTTATTGATGAACTGCAGGTACTGGATAAAGAACGGAGCATTGTAGAGGTCAGACAAAGTTATTACGATTTTCTTCTTGAATACGTCAGCGACAGACGTGATTTTGACGAAGTTTTCGGTCCGTCGGCCCTGGGCATTGACGATCCCATGTTAAGCAGTTTGCTTGTTGACCTGACCAAATTGCATACAGAAAGGGGCAGATTGCTGCTCAACACAACAGAACGAAGCCCTGCAGTACAGGCAATCGATCAGAATATTGCACAGATCAAAGCCGTTCTGGAAGAGAACATTAAAAATATACAGGCAGCATCCGGCATTCTTATGACTGATCTTAATCGTCGTATCAGTCGACTTGAACAACGCATCAATCAATTGCCAGGTACGGAGAGGGAACTTGTTGGCATTCAGCGTATGTACAACATCACCGATGCCACCTATAATTTTCTATTGGAAAAACAGGCCGAAGCAGGTATTGCACTCGCTTCCAACATGCCTGACCATAAAGTTATTGACTCGGCCCGATATGTAAGAGCAGTCGCTCCCAGGAAGACCATGAACTACGCACTGGGATTATTACTGGGTCTGGGATTGCCATTTAGCATCATTTTTCTTCGTGATTTTTTTAATACCCGGATAGTAAGTAAGGAACAAATAACAAAGACCCTTAATTTCCCGATAATTGGAATATTGCCCCGGTATAAACCCCTGGTAAACAAGGGAGTAATTGATGTGGTGATATTTGATAATCCATTTTCACCGGTGACTGAAGCTTTCAGAAATATACGATCCAATCTCCATTTTTTTTCTCCCCAGAAAAAAAACAATTTAATAGTTGTAACATCCACCAGGTCAGGGGAAGGTAAGACATTTACAGCTATTAACCTGGCAGCAGTATTGGCCATGGCTGATAAGCGCACTTTATATATCGACGCCGATATCCGCAAAATTCAACCAAATAAATTTACTGAATATATGATAGATCTCGGCCTTTCCAATTACCTGATAGGACGGGCAAAGCTTGAAGATGTAATAAACCCCAGTAGCTATAACGAAAACATGTACATAATGAATAGCGGTATAATATCACCAAATCCGGCCGAATTAATCGAAAGCACGGCTATGACACGGATGCTGACTGAAGAACTCAATGACTATGAATACATAATTGTTGATACTGCGCCGGTTGGACTAGTAGCGGATGCAAAACCAATAATATCGAAAGCACGGCTGAATATATTCATGTTACGTCATAATTACAGCCACCAGGACGACATGGAGTTCATAAAGGTTTACAGCATCAAAGCAGGCCTGAAAAACATC
>SLGC01000435.1 GCA_007123885.1 Bacteroidales bacterium
ACTCCTTTTTCAAAGGTTTTAGAAGCTCTTTCCAAAAGCATCCTGGTTGTTTCCGTAGTAAGGTAAAAATCCCCACAATTTCCGCATACCATGGCCGGAACATTTTTGAAAACTACGATAACATTGTTTCTCTCAAGAGTAAATGTTACAAGACCTTTTTTTGCAGACCCGATTTTACAAATAGCACAGTCCATATTATAATATTTTTCTGGTTTCAAAATCATCTTCCCAAAATTCAGAAGTTGGCTCATAAACTGTAATAACTTTTTAAATATACAAAATTATTAAATCCTATTCAATCCACGATACTTTTCTCTTGATGGATAAGAAAATACAATGTATGCCGAGGGACTGGTTGACCGCCTGAACATAAATTTATTCAGGCACTGCATCCTCAATTGGGGGCTTTCGGCTTCCAAGGGAGTTTTTCCTCCCCAACAGGAAGTCATGTGCTATTTGTCTTAAATTTTCGCTGAAAATATGGACTTCAGGCGGAGCAGATAACCAATTCACATAGTGTAGCAAATCAACAGGAAACGAGGTGAAGCGCTTCTCGACATCAATCTCATTAATAGCTGATTTGGATTTACTGTGATAGAAAATCTGCTCCCAATGAAAAGAATAGTTCCTGGAAAGGTAAACGATATCAAAAATATCTTTGGGTTCGTCCCGGCTGACTACAGCAGTTAGCTTGTTTGAAAGGATATTCAAAGGGGTGTCCATTAGTCCGAAGCGAAAGGGAACCGGCTTACCCGCGTAATAACCTACATCATTAACGAACTCAATTTTAAGTGCCACCCCGCCTTCAGCAATATAAATCCTGCTAAAATCATCAGTGAATAGTGATTGTTCAGGGTTCACTAAAAAGTTTTTTTCGATTTTGCTTTTCAGTTCAGATATATAGTCAGAATAGCCGGGATCGGCATTAACAAAAAAATCAAGGTCGTCACTGTAACGGTGGTTAAGATAGAACCGCCCGAGTGCTGTTCCGCCGGTAAGGTAAAAAGGTAATTTTAATACGGACCACCAGGTGAAAAACTTGTCCTGAAGGTTATATAATTTCCTGTAGTCGATTTCTGACATATTCATATTTTTCTCTCAGGGAAGGCGATCTGAGATTTTTTATAACCTCATGCGTGAGAAGAGTTTGAATTTCCATGGGAGTAAATAGCTTGATAATAGTGAACCATGGATAGGATTCAAGAAGCCTCAGAAAGATCTTTTCCCGGGTAAAATGCCCGGCCTGCTCTTTTTCTCCGCTTAAAACAGCTTCAATATCCTCATATGGTATGTTGTAATCCCAAAGGATCTGCTTTAACAATTTTTCACGTTCGGCACTATCCATAAATAAGAGCATTAAGATGCGGCACGTAATTGTAAAATTACAAAAGATTTTGCCATGAATACAAAAATCCGGAAGAGTTGAATAGGGTCAGGGATCTACAAAGGTTTCCTTTATAACCTGCCTGATTTCTTCTGTTTCGGATTCTGTAAGGCTTCCGAAGATTTTCATTACCCTCTGTTTATCAATAGTACGTATTTGATCAATCACAACCCAGCCGGTTTTATCATTGATCCGTACTTTAATACGTGTGGGATATTTTTTTGACCGGCTTGTGACCGGTGCAATGATCAGGGTCCTCAGATGCCGGTTCATTTCATCAGGGGAGATCACAATGCATGGTCTTATTTTCCTTATCTCACTGCCCACGGTAGGGTCAAGGTTAACCAGCACAATATGAAATTGCTTTATTTCCATTCGTCAAGATCCTCGTCCTCAAAAATATCCGGGATTATAAGTTTGTCCTCTCCCCGTTCATGCATCTCCTTAAAGGCATTGTCCCACCCATTTCTGGCTTTAGACTTGGGTTTAAGAATAATATGATCCTCTTCAAGGATTACTTCTACAGTATCTTTGATCTCATACTTTTTCAGAATAGTACTGCTTAATCTTATTCCCTTTGAATTTCCTATTTTAATTACCGGTAAGTCCATTATATTTTATTTTTGTACATACAAAGTTATTACTTTTTTCAAAATCTTTCATCGGTTACATATATTTTCCTGATCTTCAACATCAGCTCCGGCACATACGGGATGAAAATTCCAAATAAAGCTATAAATGTCGATACTATTCGACAATAATTGGATTATATTTGTCGAATCAATACGACATAAACCAATTATCAGAACCTCTTAGGCATTACGGGCCAGTCAGCTAAATTCAAATTAAATTTTTTTCAACATGCATTATTCTGCTCAATTTAACTATTTTTGCGCATAATATTTCACTATATGAAAAAAAGAAATATAGTTTTATTACCTCAAGTGATGGGAACTATGACATTGTTAGGTGAGCATATTAAGCTGGCCAGACTTCGTCGAAAATTAACCGCAGAGCAGGTTGCTGAACGTGCAGGCATCAGTCGGCGGACATTGGTTTCGGTTGAAAAAGGACTGCCCAGCGTGGCAATGGGAATTTACATGCAGGTGCTTTTTGTTTTGGGTTTGTCCGATGATATGGCAAAAGTAGCCAGAGATGATAAACTGGGGAGAAAGCTTCAGGACATTAAATTGATGGGCACTAAACGTAAATGAGTGCAATGATTGGTTTATGGCTTCAAAAATAATATATGTTTATGCTGATTGGTTAGGATTAAACGGTCCTTCTTTAATCGGAATTTTGCGGGCGGAATCAATTCGCGGAAATGAAGTTTTTTCTTTTGAATACCATGATAACTGGCTAAAATCGAATCAGGTTTTTGTATTGGATCCTGATTTGCACTATTACTCCGGTCCACAATATCTGACGGAGGATAAGCCCGGATTTGGTGTATTTCTGGATTCTTCTCCCGACCGGTGGGGACGTGTTTTGATGCGCAGACGCGAAGCATTGTTGGCAAGAATGGAAAACAGGCCGCAAAAGAATCTGATGCAATCCGACTATTTACTTGGCGTTTATGATGAACATCGAATGGGTGCTCTGCGGTTTAAAGAGTCTCCGGACGGACCATTTCTCAATGATAACCGGGAGATGGCTGCACCCCCTTTTACATCGTTAAGGGAGTTGGAATATGCCAGTCTCCAGTTGGAAAAGGATGATTCTGTGGAGGATCCCAATTACCTGAAATGGCTCAATTTGTTAATCGCACCCGGTTCATCACTTGGAGGTGCAAGGCCTAAAGCGAGTGTATTGGATAGAAATAACCACTTGTGGATTGCCAAATTTCCAAGCCGGAACGATGATGTTAATGTTGGCGGATGGGAGATGGTAGTTCATGATCTCGCTGTGGCTTCGGAAATAAAAATGCCTGAAGCAACTGTGCAAAAATTTTTAGAGGAACAATACACTTATATTTCCAAAAGGTTTGACCGCACACCAGGTAACCAGCGTATCCATTTTGCATCGGCAATGACAATGTTGGGCCGCAAGGACGGTGACGACTACAGTCTCGGCCTAAGCTACCTGGATATAGCAGGCTTTATTATGCAGTCAGGTGATAAAAATCAGGTGAATGCTGATTTAGAACAATTATGGAAACGAATCGTTTTTAATATCTGCGTAAAAAATACAGATGACCACTTAAGAAATCACGGCTTTTTGTTGGGAGAAAATGGCTGGAAATTGTCTCCGGCCTATGATATAAACCCGGTACCGACTGGCACCGGACTTACTTTAAATATTAACGATGAAGATAACTCCCTGAATTTAGAATTACCTATGGAAATCGCGGAATTCTTTCGTATGGAGGTGTCTGTAGCAAAGGAAGCAATTAACAATATCAAAAAAAATATAAAAAACTGGCAAAAAATTGCCATTAAATATGGCTTATCAAAAAGAGAACAGGATTTAATGTCTGCTGCTTTTGAACATCAGTAAAATAGTATGCATACCTACATTTTCTACACGAACTATGGGCACGGAGCGGAGGATCCGGGCCTGTATCGCTGCCTGGCCTGGTTTCGCAAATTTTTTCCGTGGTCGATTATCTCTTGGTGCTGCTCCGGGGTTACTTCTCTGGGAGAATGGTGCTGCAAAGGGCCTGATATCTGCTTTTCAGTATCCTCATAGCCTTTGAAAACTTTCCACCCCTTGTCCAGCACTTTATGGAACCATTCATTTTTGGCCCCTTTCCTTGAGAGAAGGGTAAAGGATAGTTTCTGATTGGGTATTATCAGCCTGAGGCCCTTCCTGAAAGGATAGTTGGGCGGGGTTACCTCCTCTCCCCAGATACTGTCCCGCAGCGTG